>MGOA01000135.1 GCA_001796965.1 Chloroflexi bacterium RBG_16_64_43 | reverse complement strand
GGAGGCCGGTCGGCCCAACACGTCGGCCCACAAGCGGCGCCCGCTCGAGAGCAGTGGCAGCCCGTGGAACCCGTTCTCGAAGCCGGGCACGGCGTCATAGACACCCAGGAAGTGCGGCATCCATAAATCCCAGACCGATGCGTAGGCATTGACGTAATGCGACTTGACCTGGAATAGACCTGGCAGTGTCGGGGAATCGGCAATGCCGGTCGAGATAATCTCGGTACGGATGAGCCCGCCGTTCTGGTACGCATACATGCGCTGCTGGCTGATGCTGAGGATGATGCGCTTGCCCGGCACCACCGGCAATTCCAGCATTGAATCGCGCGGCGGGAGGGTCAGGCTCTCGCCGGCGGCTGGGCCTCGCGACCGCAGCGCCGGGTTGTATTCCTCGAGCTTCCACATCGGCACGCCGATCGAGGCGGCGATCGAGATCTTCGTATCGCGCGGGTTGACCGTGTAGCTGCGCGTGGCGTAGCGGATCGGCACCCAGGGTAACGACGATCCGTTCAATCCGGTGAAGAACGCGGAGCGTGTCTGCGACGGGTCGAGGCCGCGATCGCTTCCGAGCTGGCTCGAGAGCCCGGCGACGTAAGTGTCGATTGCCGCCTCATCCACCTGCACGCTCACTGCGTTTCCTTCGGGCTGGACCCGCAGCCAGGCGAGGATGTCGTCCGGCTGGGGCACGAAGGTGCGCCATTCGTCGATGACCGGGTCGTAGGCCTGCAGGGTCAGATCGGTATGGATCAGCCGCTGGACCTCGTTCGTGGCGCCCGACACCTCGTAGGTGCGCGGTGCGACAGGCTGTACCACGAGCGGCACAACGCTGTAGTCGAGAACTGTCTTGGCGTTGGTGGCCAACACCGCGAGGGTTGTTTCGATGTCCAAGGCTTTGCCCGGGATGCCGGGGGCCTGGACGACGAGGCCGTCCTTGATCGCGATGGCGCCTTCTTGCGGGGCGATATACAGCAACGGTGCCCACGCCTCCAATCCGCGGCGAGCAGTCTCGGGATCGAAGCGGGTCAGTAGGTCCACCTGCTGTCCGTGGGAGGCGGACTGGTAGTAATCAAGTGGGGCAGCGACCAACCCTCCCTGGCGGCCCACTGCGAATGCCACTTGCGCGGTGGCCAAGCTGTCAACGGAGATACCGAACTCGGCCGGGTAGGCGGGCCAGGCGCGCGCCGGGTCTGAGGTGTCGGTTACGACGACCATCAATTCCTGATTGTAGGTGCGGGTCAGCGCCTGGTTCGCATCGGCCAGAGCCATGTCGCCGATGGGGAGCGAGCGCACATACACTCCGGGAGCGATGTGGTCACTCTGCATGAACCCGAGGAATGCAATGAGGCCGGCGGCGAGGGGGATGGCGACGGCCAACAGGACCACGCCCGCCAGCGCGCCGGCGAGAGTCAGCCCAAGCTTCGGGGTGCGCCGCGGCCTTGCGGCCAATGGCCCTTGTGCGATGGGTTGTGTCGCTCCAACCATGCCCGCCCACCTCTTCGAGTTAGCCCCTCGGTATCCAGATTAAAGGTGCAAGAAGGATGCCCCCAGAGAAGAGAACGGCGGATTGTACAAGACCGGCGAGTTTCTATGTGGAGGGCGGTGATTCCACCAAAGGCGGCCCGGCGTGATCGAGCACGATCAGGAGTTGGCCGTGAGTTGACGCGGACGCGAGGTGGACCACCCAGGGGAAATACCTGCGGTCGCCGGCCCCGGGTGTCGAGAACTGGCCTAGCCCTTTGGCATGGCCCCCAGGGCGCCGAATGTCACCAATCTGCCTCTAGAACTCTGCACGCGCCATCAGGATGGGCATTCCCCACGGTAGAATACAGAGAACAACCTGCATCATGCGCGCAGTGCATGGCAGGCAAGCGAGGACCTGGGAAGTATTTCGGGAGCAGCGCACCACCAGCAGCAGGCAAACACCGAAGCTGTGGTGTGCGCTGACCTGCGGCTCGGCGCAGCCCCGTCACCGGCCGCTCGCATCCTACGTGGTCATGCTTCAAGAACTCGCCCGCGGATTACGGACCAATTCGGATGCGGTGGTCCTTCCAGGCGGCAAGCCTGGTCGATGAAGTTTTTACTTCAGGAGTAGTCGATGTCCAGCAGAGTCAAGGCAGTCCTCGATCCATCCCATGACGTGTTGCGCTACGAACGCCGGGCGCTCGACCCGATCTTCCAGCCCAAGAGCGTGGCGGTGGTGGGCGCAACAGAGTCGGTCGGCAGCGTGGGGCGCACCATCCTGTGGAACCTGATCAGCAATCCCTTCGGCGGCACGGTCTACCCCGTCAACCCCAAGCGTCCGAGCGTGCTGGGCATCAAGGCCTATCCGAATATGGCTGGCGTACCCGAGAAGGTGGACTTGGCCGTCATCGTCACGCCGGCGGCAACCGTCCCGGGCATCATCGGCGAATGCGTGGATGCCGGCGTGGGAGGTGCGATTGTCATCTCGGCCGGGTTCAAGGAGATCGGCGAGAAGGGCGTAGAGCTTGAACGCCAGATCCTGGCCCAGGCGCGCCGCTCTCACATGCGCCTGATCGGCCCCAACTGCCTGGGTGTGATGAACACAATGAGCGGGCTGAATGCCACCTTCGCCAGCGCTATGGCGCGGCCGGGCAAAGTGGGGTTCATCAGCCAGTCCGGCGCGCTATGCACGGCAGTCTTGGATTGGAGCCTGCGTGAGAACGTAGGATTCAGCGCTTTCGTCTCCATCGGCTCGATGCTCGACGTCGATTGGGGCGACCTGATCGACTACCTGGGCGACGACCCGCGTACCGAGAGCATCGTCATCTATATGGAATCGATCGGCGATGCCCGATCGTTCATCTCCTCGGCGCGCGAGGTCAGCCTCAACAAGCCGATCATCGTCATTAAGCCCGGCCGCACCGAGGGCGCCGCACGCGCTGCCGCCTCCCACACCGGTTCGCTCACCGGCTCCGACGAAGTGCTCGAGGCGGTGTTCCGCCGCTCGGGCGTGTTACGCGTCAATTCGATCGCCGACCTCTTCCACATGGCCGACGTGCTGGCCAAACAGCCTCGGCCGAAGGGTCCGCGCCTGACGATCGTCACCAATGCCGGCGGCCCGGGCGTTATTGCCACCGATGCGCTGATCACCAGCGGCGGCGAGCTGGCCGACCTATCGCCCGCGACGACGGAGGCCCTCAACCAGCTGCTGCCCCCAGCCTGGAGTCACAACAACCCTATCGACGTCCTGGGAGATGCGAGCCCCGAACGCTACGCCAAGGCGGTGGGGATTGCCGTGAAGGATGCCGACAGCGACGGCCTGCTGGTCGTGCTCACGCCGCAGGCCATGACCGACCCGACCCTGACCGCCGAGATGCTCACCCCCTTTGCGCAATCCACCGGCAAGCCGGTGCTGGCCTCATGGATGGGGGGCGCCGACGTGGAGGTGGGCGAGACACTGCTCAACCGCGCCAACATCCCCACCTTTGAGTATCCAGACACCGCGGCGCGGGTGTTCAGCTACATGTGGCGCTATTCCTACAACTTGCGCGGGTTGTACGAGACGCCCGCGCTGCAAAGCGACGACGAGGGCGAACCGATCAACCACGCCGCGGCCGAGCGGATCGTTGGGGCTGTTCGCAAGAGCGGGCGCGTGATACTCACGGAGTATGAATCAAAGCAGCTCTTGGCCGCTTATGGCATTCCATCGGTGGAAACGCGCATTGCCGGGAGCGAGGCCGAGGCCGTCAAAACCGCCGAGGCGATGGGCTACCCGGTGGTGCTCAAGATCTACTCCGAGACCATCACTCACAAGACCGATGTCGGCGGAGTGCAGCTCAACCTGGCCGACGCGGAAGAGGTCCGCCGCGCGTATCGCGCAATCGAGCATGCGGTGAAGACGCGCGGCCCGGCCGCAGGCTCGAAGGACGGCTCGCAGGACTTCCTGGGAGTCACGGTCCAGCCCATGGTGCAAAGCACGGGCTACGAGCTTATCCTGGGCTCGAGCATCGATCCGCAGTTCGGGCCGGTATTACTGTTTGGCTCGGGCGGTCAACTGGTCGAGGTTTACAAAGACCGTTCGCTGGCCCTGCCGCCGCTGACCACGACCCTTGCTCGGCGCATGATGGAACAAACCCGCGTCTACAAGGCCCTCATGGGGGTGCGCGGCCGCACCCCGGTGGACCTGGATGCCCTTTCGCACTTGATGGTCCGCTTCGGGCAACTGGTGGTGGAACAACGCTGGATCAAGGAGATCGACATCAACCCGCTGATGGCCTCGCCGGAGGGACTTGTGGCGCTTGACGCGCGCGTGGTGCTGCACGACCCGCAACTCACGGTCGAGCAACTGCCCAAGCCGGCCATTCGCCCTTACCCCTCTCGCTACGTCTGGCCCTGGACGGCCAAGGATGGGACGCGCCTAGTGATTCGCCCGATCCGCCCGGAAGACGAACCGGCCATGGTCAGGTTCCATGAGGGGCTTTCAGATCACAGCGTGTATCTGCGCTTCCTGCATCCAATGATGCTCAGCCAACGCGTGCGGCATGAGCGCCTGGCGCGCATTTGCTTCACCGACTACGATCGCGAGATGGTGCTGGTGGCGGAGTTGAAGGATCCCCCCAATGGCAAACCGGTCATTGTGGGGGCGGCGCGGGTCGATAAGATCCACGGAGCCGATGAGGGCCAGTTCTCCACTCTGATCTCGGATTCGTACCAGGGGCGGGGCCTGGGCAGCGAGATGATGCGCCGCAGCCTGCAGATCGCGCGCGATGAAAAACTCACCCAAGTGACGTCGGTAATCACGGAGGACAACCATATTATGCAGGGGGTCTTCCAGCGCATGGGCTTCACGGTCATGCCGGCGGATGAGAAGGGGCATGTCACCGCGCACCTCAAGTTGTAGCCCGGCCCCGCGGGTCTTCCTCGGAAGAAAGGACAATCGCGGCCGAGACGGCCGCGATTGTGGTCTGGTGGTAGGCGTGGCAGGCTTAGGATTCGACGATGTCGATCGAGGTGATCTTCGTGCCGGGCTCCTTGGCGCGCGCCGGGTCGCGATCCGGAATGGCCAGGACTACCTCCATGCCCTTGACCACTTTGCCGAACACGCTGTGTTTGTTGTCGAGGTGCGGGGTTGCGCGGTGGGTGATGAAGAACTGGCTGCCGTTGGTGTTGGGTCCGGCATTGGCCATGGACAGCACGCCCGGGCCGTCGTGACGTAGGCCGAGGTGAAACTCGTCCGCAAATTGGTAGCCGGGGCCGCCGCTGCCCGATCCGGTCGGATCGCCGCCCTGGACCATGAAATCGCGTATGACCCGGTGGAATGTAACTCCGTTGTAGAACCCCTCGCGGGCGAGAAACACAAAGTTGTTCACCGTTTTGGGCACTCGGTCCGCGAACAATTCCACAATAAAGTCGCCCTTCTCGGTGTGGAAGGTGGCGCGATAGCGCTTTTTGGCATCAATGGTCATCGCCGGGGCGGTGCTGTACTGCTTGGGCACGAAGCCTCCTCGTGTGCTTGGGATAGAGGAATTGTACCCGATGGGTTGCTGGTGAGCGCTAAACCGGCGCTCCGATATACAATGGTCGCGACCGGGAAGGCAGATTGGGTTGGATGATGAGCGTCTCTTCACTGAGCAGGAATTACGCCGCCATGCGGGTGAGCGAGGGGCGCGCATGTACATCGCCCGCCAGGGGATTGTCTACGAAGTGACCGACTGCGGCAAATGGCACACCGGCATACACGAGAGCCTGCACTTCCCGGGGCAGGATCTGACTTCCGAATTTCCGGATGCGCCCCACGGGATGGAAGTGTTCGCGCACCCGTGCGTCAAGCGGGTGGGCCGGTTGAAGGAGTGAGCACGGCCGATGGACGGCCCAATCGAATGGGCGGGTGGAAGCACAATTGCGGGCGACCTCAACCTCGGGGATTGAGCAGATGGCCTTGCACTCGCTGATGAGTGATATCGAGCTGGCCCGCCGCCTGGAGGCGGATGAGAGGCTCGGGCTGGAGGACTGCATGCGTGCGGCGCAGCAGCGCCAGCCGCACGTGGGTGCCGCGTGCCTGGCCGTGGCCGACGGCCTCGCCCTGTTCTGCGGCGAGGGGTCGCCGCTCAGCCGGACGTTAGGTCTGGGAATGGGCCGACCCATCGAGCCCGGTCATCTGCGGCAAGTGCACGAGTTCTACGCCGAGCGCGGCAGCCCGGCACAATTCGACTTGTGCCCACTGGCCGATCAATCGCTTTGGGAGGCTGCCGCGCGCGAGGGGTATCACATCAAGGAATTCGAAAACGTGTGGGTGCGGCCTCTCGGGGATCCGGTACAACTTGAGCGGGAAGCACGAGGGGTGCGCGTAATCGAGAGCGGCCCACAGGATGCCGGGCTGTGGGCCGACGTGGTGGATCGCGGATTCAACGAGGGCAGCACGCCGGCCCTTATGGCTGAGCGTATCGGGCTGATCTTGCCTTACGCGGCAAGCACCCGTTGTTTTCTGGCCTACATTGGAGAGACCCCGGCGGGAGGAGGCGCGCTCTCTGTCCATGGGTCGACGGCCGCCCTCTTCAGCGCGGCCACCTTACCCGAATTCCGCCGCTCAGGGGTGCAAACCGCGCTGCTCGCGGCACGCCTTGCGGCGGCCGCTGCGGGCGGCTGCGATCTAGCCCAGGTCCACACCATGCCCGGAAGCCCTTCGCAACGCAACGTGGAACGATTCGGATTTCGCCTGGCGTACACCAAGTGCGCGATGTGGCGCTCAACATCCGCACAGGAGGCCGACCTTGCAGCGTGAACTCACCCAACCCTCACCCCTCCTGGATCGCGATGGCCGGCTGACGCAGGTTGGCTGGTCGCGCCAGCCGCTGCTCGAATGCAACCTGGACGCCGCCCGCTTCTATCGCATGCGCGGGCTGCAGTGGCTGCGCCTCAAGCGCTGGGATTACTACGGCGTAACGACGCCCGAAATCTACTTCTCGGCGACCCTGGCCCACCTTGGGTACGCCGGAACCGTCTTTGTCTACGTCATCGATTTCGAGACGGGCGCGATGCACGAAGAGACACTGCTGGTGCCTCTTGGGAGCGGCATCCGCCTGCCCCGCAACAGTGACTCCGGCGAGAGCACCTACACCAGCAAGGCGGCCCGGCTGCGGTTTCGGGCCGAGACCGGAGCGCGCAGCGTTCAGGTGGCGTGGCCCGGGTTCAATCATGGTGAGGGGATAGAAGCGGATTTGAGGATGGCGCTGCCGCCGGCGCATGAGTCGATGAACATCGTCATTCCCATCCCGCCGCGGCGCTTCTACTTCAACCGCAAGGTCAATTGCATGCCCGCCAGCGGCTGGGTGACGCGCGGCGAGCGCAAGATTGCGATCGAACCCGAACGCAGCCTGGGCAACCTCGACTGGGGACGCGGTGCTTGGGAATATTCCAGCTTCTGGGTGTGGGCCAGTGCGTCGGGATTCCTGGCGGACGGCCGCAAAGTCGGCCTCAACTTGGGCTATGGCTTTGGCGATACATCCTGGCGGACGGCCGCAAAGTCGGCCTCAACTTGGGCTATGGCTTTGGCGATACA
>MGOA01000134.1 GCA_001796965.1 Chloroflexi bacterium RBG_16_64_43 | reverse complement strand
CATCCATGTCGAGCAAGAAATACTCGACCGAGCTCAGCCGGTTTTCCATATGGTTGCGCAATTCCTTTCCTGAATGGGGCGTTCGGTCAGGCGCTCCGTGAGTGGTGTCAATGCGCCCACTAGCACAACTTCAGCTCTGCGCGTGTTAGGCAATCCCTGCCCTCCGCGGCCGCCCGCACGGGCGCTCACTGCCGGTCAGCTCTTGAGGGGCACCGGCACGACCGCGCCGTGTTCAGCCGCATCATTCACGCGGATTCGTCTCTTGCTCCAAGAGGCAGTTCGCGCGGATGCGCCTGGCGGCAGATGCTGGCCCGGGAAACCTCCAAGGATCGAGCGTGGCCGACAGGCAGCGCACGAATGAATCGGCCGAAGCGCGATCCGGGGAGGCGCACTCCCACTCTGCTCGCATGCTTGGGGCGCCGGGGATCATAACGCGTTTGGCGGGGAGTCGAGAAGGTAGTGGACTCCCGGTTCTGGCCGCCGCGCAGCAAGCAAGCACGCGTGCGTCGGCTAGCCCTCATCATCGACAGCGTTCCCGTCTTTTCCCCCGCCGGCCCGTCCGCGGCACATTTTCACCTGCCGAGCGATTCGCATGTACAATCCTGCGAGATCTCCGTGGCGGGTCTGGGGAGGGCGACTCGCTCCCGCGCGGAATGGGCTCGCATCCGCCATAGTAGACCCTGAGCAACCTTCCAAGGAGGCTTGCATGGACGACCGGTCGACGTACGACCTCAAGTCAATCCGACTCCCGAGGTTTGCCGGCTTCGCATTGCGCCTGTTTGTTTCCCTAATCGAGAGCGGGGCGACCCGCTGGATTCTGCTGGGCAATCTACTCAAGCAGTCGGGCATCACCTCTTGGCGCGCTACGCGGTTTGATGAGCTGCCAACGTTCCTTCCACGGTTCCCCGTAGATCTCAAGCGACAGCCCCGCAAGACCGCCGCCCGTGACCTGGGTGAGCGGCCTTTGGCGCGCCTGGCGTCCAAAGCCTCCGGCTGGCGCTTCCCCTCGGTGGCGGATTACGCCAAGGCCTACCGCACCAAGGTGAGCACCCCGCTCGAAGTGGCCGAGCGCGTCTTGGATGCCATGCACCGCAGCAACGCCCAAGAACCCCCGCTGCGAGCCATGATCGCCTACAACCGCGACGACATCCTGACCCAGGCCAATGCGTCGGCCCTGCGCCACAAGCGCGGCCGGCCGCTGAGCGTCCTCGACGGCGTGCCGATCGCGGTCAAGGACGAGATGGACCTCATGCCCTACCCCACCAAGGTGGGCACGCGCTTCATGGGCACTGGCCCGGCTAACGAAGATGCGACCATCGCCGCGCGCCTGCGCGCGGCCGGGGCGCTGCTCATTGGCAAGGCCAACATGCACGAGATCGGCATTGGCGTCACCGGCCATAACCCGCACAACGGGACGGCGCGCAACCCTTACAACCTGGGTCATTACACGGGCGGCTCCTCGAGCGGGCCGGCCTCGGCGACCGCGGCGGGCTTGTGCCCGGCCGCGCTGGGCGCGGATGGCGGCGGTTCGATCCGCATCCCGGCCGCTTTCTGCGGGTTGGTCGGCCTCAAGACAACCTTCGGCCGCACCAGCTCCTTCGGGGCGGCGCCCCTGACCTGGAGCAATGATCAACTCGGCCCGATCGCCGCCTGCACGGCCGACGTGGCTTTGCTTTACCTGCTGACGGCGGGCCCCGACCCGCGTGACCCCAACACCCTCGCGCAGCCTCATCTCTCGCTCGAAGGCCTCGAGCGGCGAGACGTGCGCGGCATCCGTCTGGGTGTCTACTGGCCGTGGTTTGAACACGCAACGCCCGCCGTGGTGGCCGCCTGCAAGGGAATGCTCGAGGCGCTGACGGCCCGCGGTGCGCGGGTGGTGGAGGTCGTCATCCCCGAACTTGAGGCGGGGCGAGTCGGGCACATCGTCAGCATCACCTCCGAGATGGCCACCGCCCAGGAACGCTACTGGCCGAAGCACTGGAAGGAATACAGTTACGAGGTGCGCACCAACCTCACCCTGGCGCGCTCCTTCACGGCGCGCGACTACGTTCTGTCGCTGCGCGCACGCACGCGGGTGACGGCCAACTTCCTGACCGCCCTCGAGCACGTGGACGTGATCGTTACGCCAACCACCGCCTGCGTTGCTCCGAGGATTCCCGCCGACGCCTTGCCGGATGGGGACTCGGACTTGACGACGCTGCTCCAGATCATGCGCTTCGCGCCGGTGGCGAACTTCACCGGCCTTCCGGCGATATCTTTCCCGGCCGGCTACGACAGCGAAGGCATGCCGATCGGGTTCCAGGCCATCGGACGCCCGTGGCAGGAGCACGTGCTGCTGCGCCTGGCTCAGGTGGGGGAATCCATCGTGGAGCGCCGCAAGCCGCAATTGTTCTTCCCGCTGCTGGGCGAAGAATAGCGCACGATCCAGACCAGAGAGCTTTCGAGCTTTCGAGCTTTCGACCCTTCGGCGCGCCCCAGGGTCCGCTCGACAAGATCAGGCCCCTGCCGTATGGTGATCGGCAGGGGCCCTCTTGCGTGCTCGCCGGTTCCCGAGGCCCAACACTCCCAATAAGGCTGCGACTCATCGAGTACAGGCATCAGCGTTCGAGCAATTCACGAAGTCCTGCGCATCTCCCGCTTCGACCCGCCAATCCGTATCGTGATCACCCCGCTGGTGATTGTGGTGGGCTTCGCAATTGCCTCACGCCTGCATGATATACTCGCGGTCAGTCTGTGTCCCGGAGCCTGCCATGGTCAACGTTGAGATCGTCTACTGCGCCGTTTGACACTACACCGACCGCGCCGTCAGTCTGACGGTGGAATTGCTCAAGAACTTCGAAGCCGACCTGGCCAGCGTACGCCTTGTCCCATCCGATGGGGGTCGGTTTGAGGTCAGCGTTGAGGGCGAGTTGCTCTACTCGAAGATCCGCAGCGGGCGCCATGCCGAACCAGGCGAAATAGAAAAGCTCGTCGCCCGGCGGATCAAGCGCCGCTAACCGGCGCCCTGCGCGCCGCCACCGCTATCATCGCGAGGCTCAAGTGAACAAGAAGGGTCGTGTCTTTTCTGGCGCCCGGCCGACCGGCCGCCAGCACCTGGGGAATTACCTGGGCGCCATCCGCAACTACATTGCGTTGCAGGAGGAGTATCACTGCGTCTACTGCATCGTCGACCTGCATGCGCTCACCACGCTCGACCAGTTCGGCGAACTGCGCGCCAACACCGCCGAGATGGTGTTGGACTGGCTGGCGGCCGGTATTCGACCGGAGGAGACGATCGTCTTCGTCCAGAGCCACGTGCCTCAGGTCACCGAGTTGCACACGATCCTCTCGATGTTCACGCCCTTGGGCAAACTCACCGATCTGCCCACGTTTAAAGAGAAGGCGCGCATGCACCCCCACAACATCAACTACGGGCTGGTGGGCTACCCGGTGTTGATGACCGCCGATATCGCCCTCTACAAGTCGGACGTGGTCCCGGTCGGCATCGACCAGGAAAGCCATCTCGAATTCGCGCGCGAGGTGGTGCGCTCGTTCAACTACCGCGTCGGCAAAGCGGTGCTGATCGAGCCGCAGATGAAAACCACCGACTACCCTAAGGTGCTCGGCACCGACGGCCAGCAGAAGATGAGCAAGAGCCTCGACAATCACATCGAGATGGCACTCACCGCCGAGGAGACCGTGCGCCGGGTGATGACCATGGTCACCGACCCGCAGCGCACGCACCGCAACATTCCCGGTCGCCCCGAGGTGTGCAACGTGTTTACGCTGCATCACACCTTCACGCCGGCCGCCGAAGTGGACGAGATCGAGCGCGACTGCCGCAGTGCCGCACTGGGCTGTGTCGACTGCAAGCGGCGCCTGGCGCAGGGCATCAACCAGCATCTGGCCCCGTTCCGTGAGCGCCGGGCCGCGCTGGCCAGCAATCCGCAACATGTATGGGATGTGCTGTCCGACGGCGCCACGCGCGCCCGGCGCATCGCCGACGAGACGATGCGCGAAGTGCGCGAGGCCATCGGGCTGCCCTAGGCGGCGAATCCCTCATGCGTGTCGTCCTGCAACGTGTCCGCTACGCCCGCGTTTCGGTCGAGGGAAAGGCACTCGCCGCCATCCAGGGCGGGATGCTCATCCTGGTGGGGGTCGGGCAGGGCGACGGTGAGGCCGAGGCCACCTCGCTGGCCCAGAAGTGCGCCGAACTCCGCTTGTTTGAGGACTCGCAGGGAAAAACGAACCTCGCCGCAGGCGAGGTGGGTGCCCAGGCGTTGGTTGTATCCCAATTCACGCTCTACGCCGATACGCGCAAGGGCCGGCGGCCGTCGTTCACCCGGGCTGCCGCGCCGGAGATCGCCGAGCCGCTGGTTCGCCGGTTTTCCGAGGTCTTGGCCGCGCGAGGCGTCCCCACACAGCTCGGCCAGTTTGGGGCGCACATGATCGTGGAGCTGGAGAACGACGGACCGTTCACGCTGATACTCGAGGCCGAGCCCCAAGCCTGAGCCCTCGCCAGACGATGATCACTCGCGCACGTCGTAGCCCAAACCGCGCAGTGCCCGCTCATCGTCGCGCCAGCCCGGCTGGACCTTGACCCGCAGGCGCAGGAAGACCCGCCGCCCGCTCATCGACTCGATCTCCCCACGGGCCGTGGTACCGAGTGCACGCAACATCCCCCCGCGCCGCCCGATGACGATTCCTTTGTGCGATTCTTTCTCCACCACAATGGTCGCCTCGATGTACGCCGAGCCATCCGGCCGTTCACTGTACTGGTCTATCCGTACGGCCACGCCGTGCGGAACTTCCTCGCGCAGGTGAAGGAGCGCCGCTTCGCGGATGAGCTCCGCTGCAATATCCCGTTCGCTCAGATCGGTGAGGTCGTCCTCGGCGTAGAGCAGCCCGCCCACCGGCAACGCCGCCAGCAGTGCGCGCACAAGCTCAGGGCATCCCTCGCCGGTGGCCGCCGAGGTCGCCTGAATGACCGCCATGGGGAACAACGTCTGATAGGCCGCGCGCGGAGCCTCGCGCGCTGCGGCAGGCACCAGATCGATCTTGTTGAGTGCTAGCACCACACGTTTGTCCGGCCCGCCCTCCCCGACCCAGGCCGAAACCAGACGATCTTCCTCACCCGGCGGGTGGATTGCCTCTGCCACCACGAGCAGCGCATCCGCTCCGGCGAGCGCCTGGCGGGCGGCCCGCACCATACCCTCGCCCAGCCGAGTGCGCGGCTGGTGCACGCCGGGCGTATCCACAAAGACGATTTGGCCTTCCGGCAGGCTGAGGATGCCGCGCTGGCGCCGGCGGGTGGTCTGCAGCCGCGGGGAGACCGCGGCGATCTTCTGCCCGAGAAGGTGGTTGAGCAGCGTGGACTTGCCCACGTTGGGCCGGCCCAGCAAAGCCACGACTCCGGCGCGAAACGAAGGGGATGTCGGCTGCACGTCCATAGCCTGGATTGTATCGCGAGCCCAGTTACGGTCGATTGCCGGCAGCGGCCCAGAACGCAGCACCCGGCCTTGCGGCCGGGTGCGCAAACTTCCAATCACGAGCAGACCCTACGGGCGCTTGAAGAAGCTCATCAGCTTCATCGAGAGCCCAAGATCGCCTGCCAGTTTGAGCTTGCCTTGCGAGAAGGCAGCCATGCCATCCAGTTTGCCGGTGACAATGCCGCCGAAGTCCTCGACGCTCGAGGTCAGGGTCAGCCGCGGCGTGGGGGCCGTGCCCTCAGCCACCGTGCACTTGCCATCGCCGAAGGTCATATTGTAGTTGCCGCCGCCCGCGCCGGTAAGATTCAACTGCACGACGGCCGCGACGCCGGTGGCCTTGTCCGGCAGGAAGTTAGCTGCCATGCCTTCGACGATCTGTTTCGCGGTGAGGTCTGCCATTGTTGCCTCCTGTGAGAAAAAGCCTGGGTTAGAGGGTCAGATTCTCGAACACGCCTGCCGCGCCCATTCCGCC
>MGOA01000133.1:6691-9002 GCA_001796965.1 Chloroflexi bacterium RBG_16_64_43 | reverse complement strand
GACCGAGTCCCAGCAGCTGGTCACCTCGGGTCCACATCGCTGGATCCGGCACCCCATCTACACCGCCTTCCTCCTTATCCTGGGATCCTTGCTTTTGATCTCGGACAATTGGCTTGTCGGCCTGGCCTGGATCATCTCCGTCGCTTTGGATGGTGCCGTGCGGATCCGCTACGAAGAGCGGGTGATGGCCGAGAAGTTTGGCGGGCAGTACCGCGAGTACATGCGCCGCACCGGAGGGATTCTGCCTCGATTCTGACGACCAGCGGCCCGTGCCGTACGCGCCGGTATCCGTGACCGGATGGAATGAGCATACTGAACGCCTTGGGCTCGGTTCGATCTGAACCGCGCTGGCTCCGCTTGCTTGCACCCCAAATGCCCATACAATAGGTGCATGCCCCGCACGCCGGGCGAGCGCGGCCAATGGTTGGATGGCGTGGCCTCGCTGGGCCGAGTAACAAACCCGCGCAAGCTCACCAAGAAGGGGGACCCAATGCACAACTCCCGCTTCATGTCCTTCGGTTCGGCAGTGCTCGTTGTCTGGCTGGCGGCCTGTGGCTCGGCCACCCCTGCGGCCTCCGAAATCGTGCGGCAGGAGGTGCCGATTGAGCCCGCTGCCCAACCGGCGCAGGCTGCACCGGCTGAGGCACCCCAGCAGGTCGCAGCCTCTGGCGCCATAATCTATCGCACCGGCGCCGACCAAGCGGCCATCCCGCAATCGGCCCGCCTGATCATCAAAGACGGCCAGATCCGGCTGCTTGTCGAAGACACCGACCGCGCGATCGATGGGGTGATGCAAGTCGTCGGCGATGTCGGTGGTTACGTGCTCAGCTCGCGAGTCTGGTACTCGGGCTGGGGCGGCACCAATTACAAATACGCCTCTTTGACGATAGGCGTGCCGGCCGAGGATTTCGAACGGGCCATTCGTCGCCTGCGTGCGCTCGCGCTGCAGGTTGTTGATGAGACGAGCATCGGGCAAGATGTCACGGATGAGTACGTTGACCTGCAATCTCAGGTGGAAAGCCTGCAGGCCACTCGCGAGCGGATCCTCGAGTTCCTCGATCAGGCGAAGACCGTGGACGAGGCGCTCAAGGTGAACATGGAACTGGCGGCGGTCGAGGCGCAGATCGAGCAGGTGCAGGGGCGCATTAATTACCTCTCCGGTCGGTCCTCCTTCTCGACCATCACTGTCACCCTCGAGCCCAGGTTGCCCGAGCTAACGCCTACGCCGACGCGCACGCTGACGCCGACGCGGACGCCTATCCCGTGGGACGCCTCCGAGACCTACCGTGACGCCCGAGGCGCCCTGACATCCCTTTACCACGGCTTTGCGGATCTGGCGATCTGGGTTGTCATCTTTGGCGTTCCTTTCCTCGCGCCATTCATTCTCGCCGGGTGGCTGCTGTGGTTGTTGATCCGTCGCAAACCGAAGAATCGCCCCAACCCGTAGAGCCGCATCCAGCGTCTTTCATCGTCGCGTATCCTCAACACGCCGCAGCGCCTTGCTGTAGATTCCTCTGCGGACGGCCCTGCAACTCCCGGCCTGGGCGATGAAGGCCGCGCCGGGCGTCGCGTGACTCCATGTCCCTTGGCGCCATGCCCGCCCGAGGATGCAGCCGGAAACAGCTCGGGAGGGGATCGTCATGTCTGCTTTCAATCGGATCGCCTACCACCAAAACCGGCGCGATGAGGTTCCGAACCAGCAATTGGCGCGTGCCCTATCCGCGGCCAGGGACCGCAAGGGCATTCGGGAGATAGCCGCCGGCTCGTGGGACAAGAACAGAAGCATCCGTAGCGATTGTGTCAAGGTGCTCTACGAGATCGGCTACCTCGATCCCGGGCCCATTGCCCGGGTTTTGGCACAAGGCCGGCGATGACCTGCGTAGAAGATTCATGCGCGGCACCAACGAGAATGCAGTGTTGAACGTACTGGGTGAGACGAAGAACAACTGAGCCGCATATGGCTGAAACAGGACTCATTAATGCGGTCCCTCCCATTCTTGGGGGGGACCGTTGAGTCTTGGCCCAGGTGGACATTCGATCGAGAACCTGGCTCCATCCAAAGGCACGTGAATACGACAGCGAACTCCGGGAAGCGTCGATAGGATTGACACAAACCCCCCTTTGTAGGTCGATTTGGGTTACAATATTGCTGTCGTGTAGCGCTGGCCGTTTCTCCGCGCGATTGGATGCAACTCACGAAAAGGGAAAGGTCACCAACCATGTCACGCACAGGTGTCGCGGCTGGAGTCATCCTGTTCGTAATGGCGTTTCTTCCAATTGAATCCGCCCTGGGAGAGACACCCAAAGCGGA
>MGOA01000133.1:0-6683 GCA_001796965.1 Chloroflexi bacterium RBG_16_64_43 | reverse complement strand
GGGTTCCAGAATCAGGTGGAATCCAGGGCCCTTTTGTGGGCCCGATGGTCATGCCAAGCGTCAGCCGCGCAGCGCGCGACTTGCCGCTGGCGACCGATGCGCCCCCGGTGTCACGCATTGTCCCGCCGCGACAGAATCCGCTCGCCTTCAGATCCGATTCAAGTGGCGGCGACACGTCACACCGGGCCTCAGCAAGCGTCGATCCGCTCATCGGGTTGGGCGCCAACCCAGGGCGCACGCCCGGTCTCGACTTCTCCTTTAACGCGACGGGCAACCCGGCCGCATGCGGAGGCTGCAAGCCCTCGGATGCGAATGGCGACGTTGGCCCCAACCACTACGTGCACATCGTGAACGCCACCAAGGTGGCGATATACAGCAAGTCCGGCGTCTTGCTGAGCGGTCCATTCAATCTGAGCAGCTTGTGGTCGGCTGGCAACTGTACGGCCGATCTTGGGGATCCGATAGTGCTATACGATCCGATGGCCGACCGCTGGTTGCTGAGCCAGTTCGCGACTCCCCACCATGTGTGTGTGGCCATCTCGCAAACCGCCAATCCCACCGGCGCATACTACACTTACGAGTTCGACGCCGCGAGCTTCCCGGACTACGTCAAATTCGGCGTCTGGTCGGACGCCTACTACATGGCGGCTAATGAAGCGACCTACACTGCCTATGCGTTTAGCCGCGCGAACATGTTGGCCGGATTGGCGGCAACCTACGTCAAGTTCACGGGCGCGACGAACATGCTCATGCCCGCCGACTTTGACGGCGAGGGGCATCCCCCCCCCAGCACTCCGGGCACCTTCTACACCTTCAAGGACGACACCTTTCACGGCGGCGTGGATCGCCTCGAACTGTATGAGATGTATGTCGATTGGGTCACGCCAGCCAACTCGACGTTCAATGGGCCATTCATTATTCCCAATGCCTCGTTCACCTACACGGTGTGCGGCTTCTTCGTCTTCAATTGCATCTATCAGCTCGACACCGTGGCGCGTTTTGACGCCGTCAGCGAGTGGCCGATGTTCCGCTTCGCGTATCGCAACTTCGGCGGCTTCGAATCCCTTGTGGGCGCTTTCGTGGTCGGTGGCGGGAGGGGTGAAGTGGGCGCTGCCATCCGCTGGTTCGAGCTGCGTCGGGCGGTGCCACCCTGGTTGCTTTACCAGGAAGGCACTCAGGATCCCGCCGATGGCCACGATCGCAGCAACCCGAGCATTGCGATGGATCAGAAGGGGAACATCGCCCTCGGCTACACGGTGTCCAGCAGCGCCCTTCACCCTCAGATTCGCTACGCCACACGCCTGGCGAGCGACCCCTTGGGTACGCTGCAAGCGGAAGCGTTCATTGTTGCACCGGCGGGATCACAGACCAGCGGCAACCGATGGGGTGACTATTCCGCTATGGCGGTCGACCCGGTCGATGACTGCACCTTCTGGTATACAAACCAATACTACGCAGCCAATTCGGCCGGCAATTGGAGCACAGCGGTCGGCGTCTTCACCATCCCGCAGTGCCTTCCCGGATACCTGAACCTCCCGCTGATCCTCAGGTAGTCGCCGACCGTCGAGGGCAATGCCACGGCGCACGGTTCCAAGGGTCCGGCCGACGAAGGGCGGGTGCACTGCCCCGCTCGACTCGCGGTTACTCGGTCGGAGCGCACCCTCTCTGCTCTGCGTTGCTGCGGCATGCAGCAGGTTGCCTCGGACGAGGGGACGAGGCGTGCGGGTACGACGTCGAACGAAGGGCGCGAGCACGGCGGCTTCATGCTGATTGAATAGACACTCGTTCTCGAATTCATCCCACAGAGGTGCAGTGTGAGACCGGCCATCCAACTCAAGCTTTCCTCCCTCCTCGCTGTTTCGCTCATCGTGAGCTCTTGCACCTCGGGCTCCGCCTCGCCGCCAACAACTGCTGTGTCTTCGGCGGGTAGCTCCTCCGCCGTTGAGTCGGAATCGGGCGCGGCACCAACTGACACGATCGCCTCAACCCAGGCCATCTCGACTTCTCGGCCAGCCAGCCAGCCAACAGCCGAACCCAGCCCGACATCGCTCCCTGTCGAGTTGCCGGTTTTCACCGGCCCACCAAACCCGGTGTCGAATGAGCCAATCTCGCTCGCCAGCGTCGCCAAGCTCGGCGTGCTGGCCGAATATGGCCTTGGTACGGCGCCGCTGGGCAGCGGCTACGGCCTGCAGCTTTCGCTGGATGGGCAGCGGCTCATCGTCGAGTCGACCGCCGGGTTCGCCGTGCTATCGCCAGTTGACCTGACCCTCCAGCATTTCATCGCCGCGCCAGATCTTGGCGCGCGCGCGGTTTCCCGTGATGGGACTCAGGCGGCGAACCTCGCCGATCGCGAGGGGGAGGAGATCGTTCAGCTTTGGGATCTCGTGAGCGGCCAAAGTCTGGGCGAGCACTCCCTCCCGCGCTGGCCTACGCAGAAAGACTATGTGCGGGTCGCGCTGCTCGACATCTCGCCCGACAACTCGCTTCTGGCCGCGGTCTACTCGGACGGCGTCGTTTCCGTGATCGACTTGCCAGATGGCAACACTGTCAAGGTCCTGGCCTGGTACATCGATTACACCGACACCCCGATGTTCGTGCATTTCAACCTCACCGGCAGCATGCTGTACTTCATCTTTCTGGATGTGGGCTACGGGGACCAGGGGATCCAATCCCGCGGCATCGACACAACCTCATGGACCGAGGAGTCGGACTTCGCCACCAAGAAGGGACGCGGCCCGTCCAGCTATGGCGTCTTCTCGCCGACGTTGAGCGATACCGGATTCGAGTTCGGTTATTTCCCGGTTACGTACTACGGTGGCCAGCCGCGCTGGGGTATCGATGTCTTTGACTTCACCACCTTGTACGAGCGTTACTTCCTGGAGATGCCGGACTATCCTTCGGCGGTGGGTATCTCGTCGGATGGGCGATGGCTGGTCAGTGCGAGCAGCGTCACCGACAAAGTGGAGGTGCGCGAGGCGGAGAAGAACCGTCCGCCGCTGTTCACTTTCCCAGGGCACGATAACCTGGTGTGGGGCGTCGCTGCGGCGCCCGATGGGCAAACCTTCTACTCCGTCGGACTGGACGGCATGCTGCGCAAGTGGGTCGCCGGCAGCCAAACTCCGGCGGCTGAGCGGGGCGGGTTCCTGCCCACGTTGGATGGGATCACCTTCGCATCGGACAGCGGGCGCTTACGGGCGGCGGCCCTGACGGGTTCCATCTTCGAAATCGATGCGCTCACCGGCGAGATGCTGCGGACCTTCTCAGATCCGCGGGAGCCACGCCGCTACTACTGGAAGGTCAGTTCCTTCCACGATTTCTTCCCCGAATTCCGGCGGGTCGCTAGCGCCGAAGGCGATTGCACCATCGTGCCGGGAACCGGCGACGCGTGGTTGGCCCAGACATGCGAGTACGGGTTCCTGCCGATCCGGCTGTGGGATACCGCGCTCGGCAGTGTTGCCCGGACGATCTCTGACGTGAGCTACACCGTTCAAGACAAATGGGGCCCGCGGCTGACCTCGAGCATTGGCAATGGCCTCATGGCCCTCTCCAGCGACGGTCAATGGATGGCTGCAACGTACTACACGCCGCTCGGAAACAACGCGATCCGCATCTTCGAGACCTCCAGCGGTCGGCTGATGCGCACGATCGCCTCCAGGAGAGTTGATACCATTGTCTTTTCTCCGGACGGAACACGCCTGGCCACAGCCGGTTGGGAGGCGAAGCAGCCCATCCGCATTCTCGACCCCCAAACCGGGAAGGTGGTGAAAGAAATACGCCTGTCACAAGACTCGAGCCTAATCGAAGCGCTGGTGTTCACGCCGGATGGGTCGTTGCTGCTCGCGTTGGATAGTAATGCGGGGACTGTGGAAGCCTACGCTACAACTTCATGGGAGGTCGCACATCGGCTCACCATCCCGGCAGAACTCAACTATGGGATCGAGCAGATGAGGGTATCACCGGATGGATCGCTGGTCGCGCTTTCGGACTACAACGGCGCGATCAACTTCTGGGCACCAGGCTCCGA
Organism: Chloroflexi bacterium RBG_16_64_43; assembly: GCA_001796965.1. Lineage (GTDB taxonomy): Bacteria > Chloroflexota > Anaerolineae > Anaerolineales > RBG-16-64-43 > RBG-16-64-43. The sequence continues at coordinate 2,659 of MGOA01000133.1, read as the reverse complement.
CTCGCTCCTGTCCGATCTCGTCCAGTTTCCATACCCGGTGAGAGTGCGGGAGATGGCATTCTCGCCAGATGGCCGCCTGCTGGCGGTGGTCGGGACCGACAACCGCATCCGGATTATCGGCGTGACGCCCTAGGCGCGCCCCCAAGCTTCTCGGGCTCGCTGCATTCGATGCTTTGTCACGGTCTCATGCGCGCCGCGCAGGCTGGGTGTGGTCCGCGCCTGGCGTGAGGCAGGCCTCGTCGCACAATGGTAAGATGCCGCCCTGCACGTGAATGGCTTCCGCGTGTGAGCCGACAACCCTGAGACGGACTCCCGTGTCCCTTCCCCGTGCGCCCAGATTCAGAGATCCGGTAAGCGGCCTCACCCACTTCTGGGCGGCGATCGCCGCCGCGCTCGGGTTGATCGTGCTGCTCACCCTGGGGCGGGGGGCATGGCAGAGACAGGCCGCGCTTCTGATTTACGGGCTCTCGTTGGTGATGATGTTCGCCTCCAGCGCGGCCTATCACCTGCTGCGCTCCGGCCCGCGCCTCATGCGCTGGCTGCGAACCCTCGACCATTCGGCCATCTACCTTCTCATCGCCGGCACCTACACTCCCATCTGCGTCCACTTCTTCACCGGTTTCTGGCGCGAGGGCATGCTTGCCCTCATTTGGGCCTTGGCGCTCATCGGCGTCACGGTCAAGCTCTTCGTCTTGCGCGGGCCGCGCTGGCTCACCGCGGGCATCTACCTTGTGATGGGATGGCTCGCGGTGGCGGCCATCGGCGAGATGTTGCGTGTCATGCCGCTCGGAGCACTGTTGTTGCTTGGCCTGGGTGGGCTTTTCTTCAGCATGGGGGCGGTCATCTACATCGCCAAGCGTCCGGATTTCGCGCCGGGCGTTTTCGGCTTCCACGAACTGTGGCACGTCTTCGTCATTCTCGGTTGCCTGAGTCATTTTCTGCTCATCGCGGTGTATGTCGCACCGGCCGCATAATAGAGTGAACTTATTGAAGGTGGAGGAGAGGCTTCGTGATGAGGAAGGGAGGTTCGGCTGCCGCGATACCTGCATCCCGGCTTCATGCCTTATGCACACGCTCGCCCGCCACGTGGTCAAAGGCGGTCGAGGTGCTCTTGCATCGGCCGTTGCTCTTGCTCGGCAAGGGAGGTGACCGGTGATCAAAATCGTGACCGACAGCACCTGCAATCTGTCTCCCGAAGTGATCCGGCGGCACGACGTGCGCATCGCGCCGATCACGATCCAATTCGGCACCCAGAGTTACCAGGAAGGCATCGACCGGGCGCTCTTCTACCGCACCATCGAAGAGCGGCAGATCATTCCCTCGACATCCCAGCCCACCCCCGCCTGGTTCGCGCGGTTCTTCGAGGAACTGCATGCCCTGGGTCATGAAATTCTGGTCATCACCGTGACCGGGGAGCATAGCGGTACTTACTCGTCCGCCATGCTGGCCAAGTCCATGGTTCCGCAAGCGACGGTCGAAGTATTCGACTCGCGTTCGATTTCGCTAGGGACCGGTTGGATGGTGCTCGAGGCCGCGCATATGGCCGAAAGCGGGAGCGGACGCGAGGCCATCCTCGCGCGCCTGGCGCACATCCGCGATCGCGGGCAGCTCTTCCTCACCCCGGCAACGCTCAAGTACCTCCAGATGAGCGGGCGGGTAGGCAAACTCCAAGGAGCGATCGCCTCCCTGCTCAACGTCAAGCCGATCATCGCCCTCAAGGCGGGCCAGCTCGACGCGCGCGAAAACGTGCGCACACGCGGCCGCGCGCTCGAGCGCCTGCTCGAATTGCTGGGCGAGGCGCTCGGCACGCAGGTGCCGCTCAACATGGCCGTTATCCATGCCGAGGCCCGCGAGGAGGCTCTGGCGCTTGCCGCACGAGTGCGAGCCCAGTTCAACGTGCGCGAGCTGCTCATCGAAGACCTGGTGATCTCGCTGGCCGTTCACGGAGGGCCCGGCGTTATCGGGGTGTTCGGTTACCCTATCGGCTGAGTGTCGGGCGGCCGTCGCAATGGTACCGGTAACAAACTGCGGGGGGCGAGGCGTCGACCTTTGCCAGCCGCGGGTCTCGCCGGCCTCTGCTGGTTCGGGTCCCAGTCCGATGTCGCTGGATAGACCATATCTCCTGCTGTTGACTTCGGTCCAGCGCATCGCGCGAGCCACGCGTGGATGCGACCAACGGGTGTCCTATCCGGTTATCGGAGCGCAGCCTCGGAGCAGCCGAAGACGAAGCGTTGTGGGTGGTCATCTCGCCGTCATCGGGAGGTGAGGCATGGAGCGTCGGAGAGGCCTGCCCTTCATGATGGTCTCCGGTGCGGCTCTTCTGGCCGCGCTAGCCTGCGCTGGGTCCTCCGCCTCGCCAAGTGCCACTCTCCCGGTCGCGATGACCGCCTCGCCCGCGGCGGCCTCCCAGGCGCCTCATTCGGACATGCTTTGGTACCTCACGCTCGGGGGTGTGAAGGCCGATCAAGGGTGGGGCGTGGCCGTGGATGAATCGGGGGATGTCTACTTCGCCACGCACCAGCAGTCGCCTGGCGAGCTTTTCTCCGACATGGTGATCTACCGCATCACACCCGATGGAACCCAGGCGTGGCAGACGCGTTGGGGCGGCAAGTTCATGGAGAAGGCCTTCGTGGTGGCCGTCAACTCGGGGGTTGTCTAC
>MGOA01000132.1 GCA_001796965.1 Chloroflexi bacterium RBG_16_64_43 | reverse complement strand
GGCACGCCTTACGTCCAGCCCATGGTTGCTAGCGCAGGACCGCCGGCAGAAAGGCAGCGCAGCGCAGCGCACTCTGCCATTCGTAGGCGCCCATATCGACCGTCCCGCCGACCGGGCGGGGATTCCCGTCGTAGTCGACCGAGGGGACGGCGGGGGCGGCGTTGTTGCCAGCGTCGATCGCGGGCGAGCTGCACAGCAGATGGGCGTCCAAGAGTGACACAAACATAGGATTGGCCGAAATCGAGCCTGTACCCGCGGGCGTATCCCAGTAGTCCCCCCAAGCATTGCCCCACACGTCGTTGTAGCTGGCGACCGGATCGCTGGTGGCATCGGCATGAATCCCGTAGACCCCGTTCATCGCGATGACGTTGTTGGTCACCGTCGGGTTGCTGTTGTCGAAGTTGCCGACCCCACTGCCCAACAGGTTCAGGGCAATGGTGTTGTTGGTGATCGTGGGATTGGATTCATCGTTATACACTCCATTGCCGTTGTTCCATCCGATCACGTTGTTGATGATGTCTGGACTGGAATCGTAGTTGTAGATAGCTCCGTCGCTGGGAATGCCCAGAGTCCCGTTCCAGCCCAGAACGTTACGGCGGATTGTCGGTGTGGAGATGGAGTGGAAGATGCCGACGTGATCGTTGCCAGAGATATCGCTGTCTTCGATCGTCCCGTAGAAGCGGTATGCGTAAATGCCGATCTGGTTTCCGGTGACGCGGAGGTCGTCCAGCAGGCCAGTAATGGACAAGGCATCGGTGGCGTTGATGTACACCCCTTGGTTTCCGCCCCCTAGCGAGACCCGGTACAAGTTGAATTCGAAAACGCCGTGCACACTGAATACGTCGACGGCCGCGTTGTCGGCATCGATCATCGTTGTGTCTCTGCTATCGCCATAGATAGTCATCCCCTTGTCGACAGTGATCGGGAAGGCCTCTCCGTTGGTCACGCCGGAGTACGTGCCGGGCTGGATACTGATCGTGTCAAGGGCGGCGGCCTTGTTGATTGCATACTGGATAGTGCGACACGGGTCAATGGCCGTTCCGCAGGCGGGTGAGTTCGTGCCGGTGTCGTCGACATACCACGTCGTCCAGGCGTGAGCTTGTGGGAGCGGAAGGGACGTGAGCAGGGCGAGCGCCAAAAGAAGTGAAAGGGCGATGAGGCGTCGGGTGCGCATCGCAAGTCTCCTTGGGGATGTCCTGGGCAAGGGCCAGGCGAGTTGGGTAACTTGCTCGCCGCAACAAAACTTGGGAGTGCTCTGTGCTGGGCTGTATCATATTCATAACGCCACCCTTGGCAAATCAGCCACCGAGGCAAGAGGGACCAACCCGGACAGCACACGCCGGAGGAAGCGGTGGCCGTAGGCAGTCTGTCATCCTGAGTCGTTGCCCGTGGTAGAAGGAGCCGGCGGAGGGTCCGCTCGATTGCCAGCTTCGCGGTAGACTTGGCGCTCGGAGCTCACTCCGGAATGGATTATCGAGAACAAGTGACCCCCCGTGAGTCGCCTGCCGAGGGTGCGCCGGAACACCGCGCGCACAGCCCGCTACGCTTCAGCCTGACCCAGACTTTCGCCTCCATGCGCTACCCCAACTACCGGCTGTGGTTCGCCGGGCAGTTGGCCTCGCTGGTGGGCACCTGGATGCAATCCACCGCGCAGGGTTTCCTGGTTTACGAATTGACTCACTCCCCGGCCTACCTGGGGCTGGTTGCCTTTGCGGCCGGCGTGCCCTCGTGGCTCTTTACCCTGTACGGCGGGGTGGTCTCCGACCGCATGCCGCGCCGAACGCTGCTCATCCTCACCCAGACCGCGATGATGGTTCTGGCCCTCATCCTCGCGCTGCTTGCGTTTACCGGCTTGGTAAAGCCATGGCACATCGTCGTGCTGGCCTTTCTGCTGGGCGTGGCCAATGCGTTTGATGCACCGGCGCGCCAGTCGTTTGTCCTGGAGATGGTCGATCGCGAGGATCTCTCCAACGCGATCGCCCTCAATTCGACCGTGTTCAACTTGGCGACCGTGGTCGGACCGGCCGTGGCCGGCATCACCTACGCCGCCATCGGCCCGGCCTGGTGCTTCATGATCAACGCCGTGTCGTTCCTGGCGGTCATCGCCGCACTGGCCCGCATGCACCTGGCACCGCAGCCCGCGCGCCCGCGTGGCGCCGGCGCGCTGGCTGAACTGCGGCGCGGGCTGGGCTACGTGCGCCGCGAGCCGACTGTGCGCACGCTCATCGGCGTGGCCGCCGTCGTCAGTCTGTTCGGTCTGGGTTTCGTCACCCTCATGCCCGCATGGGCGGTGAGCATTCTGGGTGGCAACTCGGTCACCAACGGTTGGATGCAGTCGGCACGGGGGCTCGGCTCGCTGGTAGCGGCGCTAACAATCGCCACGCTCGGCCGCTTCCGCTGGAAGGGCCGGCTGCTCACTGCTGGCACGCTGGCCTTGCCGGTGCTGCTGATCCTCTTCTCTTTTGTGCGCTCGACGCCGGTGGCACTCTTGGTGTTGGTGGGCGCGGGCTGGGCCTTCATGGCGCTCTTCAACATGCTCAATACGCTCATCCAGTCCGCTGTGCCTGACGACTTGCGCGGACGGGTGCTCAGCATATACACCCTGAGCTTCTTTGGGCTGGTGCCGGTTGGCTCGCTGCTGGCTGGCTCGGCCGCCTCTTTGGTGGGCGAGCCGCTCACGGTGCTGGTGAGCGGCATTCTGCTTCTGCTCTTCGCCCTGGGTTTGTGGTTTCGCGCGCCGAAGCTGCGGGCGCTCGAGTAACGCGGCCGCACGCGGAGAATTGACCGGCCGGGCCATTGTCATAATGTAACGGGGCCGTCCCTCAGGGACGGCCCCGCTTGGTTCATGCGGAGGCAACCAGCTACCCCCCAGATGGAGTGGGCGGGGGGAGCGCCAGCAAGTACCCGCGCCCGCGCACGGTGCGAATGAAGGCCGGCCGCTTGGGGTCCTTCTCAAGCTTGCGCCGCAGGCGCACGATGTGCGGGTGGACGATAGTCTTGGCCTCGCTCTCGCTCAGGTCATAGTTCATCGCCTCGCGCGCAATGCGCCGCGACGAGAGCACGTCCCCCGGATGGGCCATGAGCAGCGCCAGGATGCTCTCCTCGCTCTGGGTGAGCGTGATCGAGCGGGTCTGCATGTCGTCGTTGAGGGTCAGCGTACGCTTCTCGCGATCGAGGGAGAATGGCCCGGCGTACTGGAAGCGTTCGGCCGGCAGCGCGGCGGGTTTGGACTGCGGGACGGGGCTGTCGGATTTCAACTGCTCCAGCGCCGCAATGGCCGCTTCGAGCGAATGGCGCTGCTGGATCTCCGCCACGCGCTTGCGCAGCGCTTTGTGGATGGCGCTGTCGACCTGCTCGAGCGAGGCCGGCTTGAGCAGATAGTCCACGACCATGCCTGATTTGAGGGCTGCCACAGCGCTGTCGAGCGCCGCGTGGCCGGTGAGAATGACCACGAGCAGATTCGGGCGCAAGGCCTGCGCCTTCTGCAGGACTTCCAGGCCGTCCATGCCCGGCATGCGGATGTCGAGCATCATCAGGTCGTAGGGCAGGCGGGTCAGCTTGTCGAGCGCCTCCTGTCCGGAGCGGGCCTCGTCGACGTAGTTGTATCCTTTCAAACGCAGGCCTCGACCCAGAGCCAGAAGAACGTGCGGCTCATCATCGACCAAGAGGATGCGGGCTTCGGGAAGCAAGGGAGCAGAGATAGATTGTTCCATGGGCTCACTCGGCGGGCGGGTTCTCGTGGATCAACGGTAGGTTGATAGTGAACACCACCCCGCGTCCCTGCGGCAGGTTGGCAGCTCGGATTGTACCGTGATGTCGCTGCAGGATGGTGTGGGAGACGCTCAGGCCGAGGCCGGTGCCTTCGGCACGGGTGGTGAAGAAGGGCTCAAACAGGTGCGGCAGCGATTCGGCCGGGATGGGCGGCCCGCTGTTGGTAAAAGTCAACTCCACCATCTCCCCGCGTGCTCTCACGCGGATCTCGAGCATGCCCTCGCCCTCCATCGCGTGCGCCGCATTGAGAATGATGTTGAGGAAGACCTGGATCAGCTGCCCGGGCGAAGCCATGCACGGGGGCAGCATCTTGGGCGCCGAAACGACGAACTCCACATTCTGGTTCTGCAGGTAGTTGCGGCTGAGGGCCAGCGTCTGTTCGATCACCCCCAGGATCGACACCGGCTGCAGCACTTCGGGCGTGGGGCGGGCAAAGCCCAGGATGCGGCGGGTGATTTCATCCAGCCGTTCCACTTCGCCTTCCAGGATGCGCAGCGACTGCTCGCGTTCCATCGGGCTCAAGCGGTAGCGGCGGATGAGCTCGAGATGGGCGCGCAGCGACTGCAGCGGGTTGTTGATCTCGTGGGCGAGCGAAGCGGCCACCCGGCCGATGGCGGCCAGGCGTTCGGTGCGTTCGGCCTCGGCGGTGATCAGCGAATAGCGCGTGGTCACCTCGGCGATGACCATCAGGCCCCAGTTGGCGCGCGCCAGGTCGGGCAGCGGGACGCTGTGGATGCGCAGCGTCTCCTGCCCGAGCGGCAAGGCCAGGTCGACCTTTTCTGCCGAGAGCGGCGTGCGCCGCTCGAGTGAATCACGCAGGAGCGTGCGCACACTCTCGGGCACGTTGGGGTCGGAGAGCGCATTGCGCCCAAGCATCTTGGCCGGGTCGAGGCCCTGGCGCTCGAGTTCGGCATTCATGTGGCGGTTGACTTCGAGCACTCGCCCGTCGTCGGCCAGCAGCACCATCAGGAATGGGATTGTCTCGAGCAAGCTGCGGTAACGGGCCTGGGTGGCCGCCAACTGGATCCTCAGCGCGGCCCCTTCGGTGATGGCTCGCAGGGAGACAGCCAGTTGAACGAAGGCTCCGAGATAGGCGGCTTCCGGAAGCCCGGGTTTGTCGCAGGCGATGAGCAGGTAGCCCAGCCTGCGCGTGAGGTCGAGCGGGAAGAGCAACAATGCCCGCGCGCCGATGGCCGAGGCCAACGGACTTGGGGCGTCGCGCTCCAGGTCGGCCAGGATCAGCCCGGCCTCCAGCCTTTCGGCGGCCACGAGCACAGGCAGCTCCGCCTCGGTCACCCTGGTGGGGAAGGCCTTGGCGGCAGGGCCGCGCGCGGCCAGCACCTGGTGCGCCGCGCCCTCGGCCTCGCTCAACACGACCGCCGCAAGACGAACGCCCGCCCCAGCCTCGATCGCGCGACGGAGTTCCGACCCAAGCCGGCGGCGCTGGTCATTAAGCGCAGCCTGTATATGCTCGCGCGAAATCGGCGGCGGCGCATACAACGAGATGTCCGGCGGACCTCCCGCATTCTGGCGTGGGAGGGCGGCGCCTTTGCTGCCAGCGCGCGGGCTAAGCCGCTGGCGAAAGCGCGCTGGCGGGAGCAGGCGCAGCGTATGACCGCTCAGCTCGAGAAGGCGCGAGGCCTTCGGGGAGAGGGCCGCAGCCGGGCCCACGAAGAGCAATGGGGGATGTTCAGCAGTAGGGTGGCGGGTCGCGCTCATCTGGCACTTGGCCGACGGGCCGGCGGTCTTCCACCGACCCCCTCTCCGGCGATCAAGGTCATGCGGACTGTCGAGAATTCTACGTCATTCTCCGCAGGCGCGCAGGTTCCGCCCCGGGGGCGGATTCACTCGCGGCTCAACGACTCGAGCTCTTCCCCCAGGCGGTCGATCTCGGCGCGCGTGTTGTAGTGCACTGGGCCGACGCGCACCATCCCACCGCTGGATTCCAGCCCCAGGCGCTGGGTTACCTCGAGCGCATAGTAATTGCCGTCCCAGGCATAGATCTCCGCCCGGCCCAGGTGTTCTGCAACGGCGCGTGGAGCATGGCCGCGCAGGGTGAAGGAGACCGTCGGGACGCGCCGGTCGAG
>MGOA01000131.1 GCA_001796965.1 Chloroflexi bacterium RBG_16_64_43 | reverse complement strand
TTCCTTCACGCTGGTACCGGTCGAATAGCTGCCCCCAGCTTGTTTCCTTCCTCCAGCGCGCCGCCAGCCTGCGGTACTTGAATGGCCAATACATGTAATCCTGCTCGATCTCCGCAATCAGCGTCGGGACAATTACCAGTGGCGTACGCAGGACGAGTTTCTGGAACACACGCGTCGGGCCATACCAGGCCAGCCACGCGAGGAAGCTGTGGGAGTTGCGTCCCACATGGAACTTCCAATTCTCGCTTGAGATGTCATCGCCCACGAGTTCAATCTCCCGCGGGTCTCCTGTGCCCAGCCCGATATCGTGCGCCAGTCGGATGTATTTGATGGACAGCGGATCGAAACCCATCAGCCGTGCCGCCACCGCGTCGATGGCCACCTGATCGGCCGAAGCGAGGATCATATTCTTAACCACCGGCCGCACCATGCGCGGGCCCGCGCCGTCGCCCGCGGTTGTCCCATCCATCACCGCGAAGAGCCCCGGGTGAATCTCCTTTTGGATGGCCAAGAGGTCGACCAGCGTCTCGTGAATCCAGGTGTGGGTGTAGTGGCGGTGCTTGGTGAGCAGCCCACCGAAGGCGTTCTTCATCGCGCCGGTGGTCGTCGTGTACATGTGGGTCTTGGCTGTCGGCAGGTGGACGATGTTCTTGCCGATGAAGAAATCGGGGATGCGCAGCCCCTCTGGGTAGATCTGATCCAGCGCCAGCATCTTGGCCTTGGTCCTGAAGGGCACCCAGCGCATGTCGTCCGCGCGGAAGTTGTAGCGCACCGGGATCTTGTAGCGGCGGAAGATGGGCACGTAGCCGTTCAGGTCTTCGCCTTTGAAGGCGTTGGTAACGACGGTTTGATTCTGCACGCACACCAGATCGACGAAACCGGCCGCACGCAGCGCGAGGGTCACGCCCTCCAGTTGCCAAGGCGTCGTGTTCGTCCCCGGCATCGGGAAGTGCCAGGTGATGTTGTCTTTGATGATTGTTGCGGCGCCGGGCGCAAGCGCACGCTGGCCCCCGGCCAGAGTGAAGAGACGCTGGTAGTCCTCGAGAATTGTCTCGGGAGTGGTGTGCAGCGCGGCGACGACCGAGCGGGTTGGCAAGGGGGTGTCTTTGGATGGAGTGCGGGATGGACGGCCGATGGACCTTACTGGATACTCTCGTCTTGGATGCCGGCCAGGCGCTTGGCGATCTCCACCTTAGCCGGCAGATCCGCCAGGCGAGCCAGCATGATGCGCTGCGCCTGCGGCGAGCCGGCGCCGTGCATCGATTCGGTCAGGTAGGCCGCGGCTCCGGCGCCCAGGGTCAGGTTTTCGACCAGGCGCAGCATGCGGTAACGGGCTTCCATCGAAGCCGACGGTGTGCCGCGCAGATACTTGCGCAAATACGGGCCGGTGACGGGGCTGGCCAAATCCTTCTCCGAAGGCAGCGTCACCAAGAGCCCGCCGGCGATATCTTGTGCCAGACGCGCCATCTCGAACGGCGCCCGGGTCACGTTCAGCTTGCACACGTTGGCCAGCAGCGGATCTACAAGGTATGTCCCGGAAGCGGCGGGCCGGCCTTCGCCCGAGCAGGCGATGCCGCAGGCATACAGCGTCTCATTGAGATTCACCATCTCGACGATCTTGTCGCGCACATGCGCGGCCGTCGCCGTGCCCTGGATTTGCGCCAGGGCCTGCGTGGCGCCGATCAGCAGATCGCCCACTCCGGCCTTGCAACCGCCGTAACTCTGGCGGTGATAGGCCGCGAATCGCTCGACCAGCATGCCGCTGAAGGCCGTCTCGCCCGCCATGAACACACGTTGCCACGGAACGAAGACATCCTCCAGAATGATCACCGCCTCGTGCCCGCCGAATTCGGGGTTGCCCATGTCGAGGCGGCCCGCCTCCAAGCGTCGGCCGTCCGAGGGCTGGCGGCCGACGATCATCAACACGCCCGGCGCATCGGCAGGGATGGCGCACGCGACGGCATACTCCTCTTCCCCCTGCGCGAGAGCGAGGGTCGGCATGACCAGAATCTCGTGCGCATTCACCGCCCCGGTCTGGTGCAGCTTGGCCCCGCGCACCACGATCCCCTCGGCTCGCCGTTCCACGATGCGTACGAAGAGGTCGGGATCGGCCTGCTGTGAGGGACGCAGGTGGCGGTCGCCCTTGGCGTCGGTCATGGCCCCTCCCACGACTCGATCCCCCTCTTGGACTGCACTCAAGAACTCCATGAAGCGCAGGTGGTATTCCGTCCTCAACTGCTGGTCCATTTCGTAAGTCACCGAATCGAGCGCGTTGAGCGCGTCCATTCCCACGCAGCGCTGGAAGCAGCAGCCGGTGGTCTGGCCAAGGAGACGCAGCATTTTCACCTTGGCCACCAAATCGGCCGGGTTCTGGTGCAAGTGGGTGAAGCGGTTGACCGGTCGATGAGTGAGGGCGGAATGGGCCAGCATGATTTCAGTGTGCTCGGGAGCCTCGGCCAGCGTGTAGGTCATGGCGCATGCATTGAGTGAGGGACGCAGCATCGGGTGGTTGACTGGGTCAGAAACCTGCTCGCCCTGGAAGTAGACCTGCTTGTGCATGCTGTCTAGGCTGGCCACATAATCGTTGCGAGTCATGGATGACACGGCTTCCCTCCTGCGTCAATCGCCGATATCCGTGGGGCAGAGCTCTGGAATCGGTGAAACCTAGTGGCGAACTAAGGGTCAAGGCCTTTGAGTCCGACCCAAGTCCTCAGTTCGTCGCTGTGAGGCTGGCGCTTTCGCGCCTGCGCAGGCTGCCTGCAACGCCGGTCATCACCAACCCGGCCAGCAGCATCGCGCCGGCCCCTGCCTCGACCCACAAGACAAAGGTCGTCACCATCCCTTGCGCCACTTCGCGCGCAAGGCCGAAAAGCCCAGCGGGGCCCGACGCACCCGGCGGCATCGGCACGGTCGCGACAAGAATCCCAAAGCCCAGGTACAGCACCAATCCCATGAGCGCACTGAGCACGCCGGCCAAGAGCAGCGGCGCGCCCTGCCAGCGCAACGCGAGGCGCGCGGTGCGCGCGGTGAGCAGCGCGATGACCGCCAGCAAGGCGAGCGGCACGAGCGCAGACAACTCCGCTATCCGTTTGGCCAGCCGTACCCGAACGAGAAGCTGATCGAGCCCTTGCATGAAGGGCAACAGGGTCGCCGCCCCACCCGCTGCCGCGAACGGCTGCATCAGGTTAAGCTCATCGGGCAGCATGCGGGTCAGCATGCCTTCGGCCGTGACCTTAGCTGTGGCAATGAAGGCCTCGGCCATCAACTCCGGGGGCTGGCAAACAGGCAGCATCGCGGATTGACCGCTGAGCATCTCGCCGCTGAAGGTGAGTAGCTGCTCGGCCGTGCACGGCGGCAGCCCGGCGATGACCTCGCGCATGGCACTCTCGAGCGCGCCTTGCTGCAGATTGGCCTTGATCTCGGCGAGCGAAATCGTGAGCGCCGGCGCGCCCCGCCCGTGATCAAGATAGGCCACCACCTGATCGATCACACTTTCCACTTGGGCTTGCATCCATTCCGGGGGGACTAACCTCACTATCAGCGTCTCAACGAGCTGCGGCGGAAGTGCGGCGAACACCGCGCCCAGACCCAGCTCGCCCTCTTCCGGCGAATCCGTTGGGACTTCAGGCGGGTCGGCGACCACCGAGGCGGCAAGTTGGCTCGCCACAGCATGCGGCAACTCGCGATAGACGTCCGCCTGCGCCAGTGCGCGCTTGAAGAAAGCCGGGTTGAAGAGCAGCCCGCGCGCGACGAGAGCCACCAGCACCAGGGGTGTGGTCACACCAAAGAGGAGGATGAAGAGCACCGCCAGGAACTTGGCGAACGGACCTGGCGTGGACCTGCGAGATACGGTCATCGGGATTCTCCTCCAGCAATCGATGACCTGCGCGGGATCGGCCTACGGCGCAGGCGTGATCCAGGTGAAGAAGTTCGCGCCCCAACAACGAATGTCGGCGCCCGAAAAGGCCTGTCCGGCCCCGAGTGTGATGAGCACCAGCGCATGCCCGCAGGCATCCTGCTCCTCGACGCTCGCGGCGGCCAACGTCAGGTCGGAGGTGTAGCCGCCGGCGACGCCTTGCGGCGCATACCAGGCCACAACCACATAGGTCCCCGCCGGAAGCTGGTCGATCGTGAAGGTCGGCTGGCCCTGGGCCACCTCCACCGAATACACGCGCCCCAACACCACGTCCCGGGCAAACAGGCGCAGCGGCGGGCGATCCGGGGTCGTGGTGAGGATCTCGCCGGAGATGCTGGCCGTCGCGGGCTCCGCAGACGGCGGAGGCGGCGTGCCCATCGCCGCTTGTTCGGTCAGCATCGACGAGAGCGTCGCCTGGGCGCCAACCATGGCCGTACCGAGAAAGTTGGTCGCCTGAGCCTCAACCGTGCCCCACGCAGTACCCAGCCCCTCAACACTCCCCAACGCATTCGTCGCGCGAGCTACGAGCCCCTGGGCGGTGGCCTCGAGGGCGGCAGTGGAGGGCAGGAGGCACCCTAGCCCAAGCAGGGCTGGAGCCAGGACGAGCAACATAGCCATACGCCAGCGAGTGGTCATGACTCCTCGTCACTCCGTCAGATAGATTGGATTGGAGAAGATCCAGCCGCGTTCGCGACCCCGGAAGCGACGCCAAGCTTCCAGACGATAGGCACCGCGCAGGGTGGCCCGGTAGTCGACGCGGTCGCTCGTGCCCTCCCAGACCACACCTTCCCCGGCGCGCACCAGCTTGACGTGGGCCGAAAGGGGCAGGCTGGCAAGGATTTGGGCGCCGCCTTTGGGCAGCCGCCCGGCCTCGCCCATCTGCAGAGTGCGCCCATCCGCCTCCGCCCACAGGCGGAAGTAGCGCGTGGGCGCCGGGAGGTCGTACCCGACCCATCCCCTCCCGAGCCGCAGCGCGTCGAGAACTGCCGCCCGGTCGCGCGCGAAATCGGCCGAGAGCGGCTGCTCGAGCAGCAGGTGCGTGTTGACCGCGCGGAAGAGATAAGCGTAAGGGAAGACCACTCGCCGCACCGGGCCGGCTGAGTAGGTCTGACCGTGCGCATCCGATCCGCCCAATACCGCGGCCCGCTGCCCACGGGCCAAGAGACCGTCCCACAAGGCGAGAGTCTGCGGGAACGGGCCGCGAATCCCGCGCTCGGGCTTAAATGCATAGAAGAGCATGCCGGGCAGATTGTGCAGGAGCGATTTGAACTCGCTCATGTAATTCCACAGCTCGATCCCGGCATAGCCGCTGACCTGCCAATCCACCCAGCCCAGATCGTCCTCGCCGATGACCGGCGCGGCTTCCTCATAGGGGTGAGCCAGGAAGGCGAACCCGCCCGAGGCGCGCACCGCCTCCAGCAGGCGCTGCGGATCCTGAGCGAGCGTGGAGAGCTCGCGATCGATGCCGAAGGCCAGCATGTGATTCTTCTGCGGCTCACGAATCTGGTCGTGGATTTCTTCGCTCACCAGGAGCAGCAGGCTGCGGCGGCCGTCGGCGGAACCGTGGTAGCGCTCCACCCCCTGCACGTAGACGTTGTGGTCGGTGACACAGATGAAGTCGAGCCCGGCCTCGAGTGCGACCTGGGCCAAATCGGCGTGATACAATGCGCCGTCGGAATAGGGCGTGTGCATGTGAACGTTGCCGACCACTTCAATCATCGCATGGGCTCCGAAGCGGCAAGCATAGCACACGCATACCCCAGGCGCAATCATGAAACCCGATAACCGCGCCGTCGCGCAGCTCTTCGACGACCTGGGCTCGCTGCTCGAGCTGCAGGGCGAGAGTGCATTCCGCGTGAACGCCTATCACCGCGCGGCCGAGACTTTGCGCGGGCTGGGCAGGGATCTCTCCGAAATCGCCGCAGCGGGCGAACTGCGCACCATCCCTGGCGTGGGCGAAGCCATTGCCGCCAAGATCGAAGAAATCCTCGCCACCGGTCAACTCCCGGCGCTCGAACGCGAAAAAGAAAAAGTACCCGCGACGCTACTCGATCTCTTGAAGATCGGCGGCGTGGGGCCCAAGCGCGCCGCGCGCTTCTGGAAAGAGCTGGGCATCACCGATCTGCCGGGTCTGGAGGCGGCCGCGAAAGAAGGCCGCCTGCGCACGATGAAGGGCATGGGCCCGGGCGTCGAGGCTGCCATTCTTTCGGGCATGGCCGCCCTCGCCAGGCGCACCGACCGCATTCCCATCGGGCAGGCCTGGCCGCTGGCGCAGGCGCTGCTCACGCGGCTGCGCGAGTCGAAGAAGGTGCGCGCGGCGGAAGCCGCCGGCAGCCTGCGCCGCCGCAAGGAAACCATCGGCGACCTGGATTTCCTGGTCGCCTCGTCCGATCCCGAGGCGGTGATGGACTACTTCACCGCCGATCCACGCGTAGCCGAGGTTATCGCTCGCGGCCCGACCAAGATCTCGGTCGAACTCGCGGGGGGCGTGCGGGCACAGATTTGGGTCCACCCGCCCGAGCGCTTTGGTACTGCCTTGCAGTACGCCACCGGCTCGAAAGACCACAACGTCCACCTGCGCGAGATCGCCCTCAAACGCGGCCTCTCGCTCTCGGAGCACGCGCTGACCCGCACCAGCGGCAAGGAGATCCTGTGCGCCCGCGAAGAGGAGGTCTACGATCGGCTGGGGCTGCCGTGGATTGCGCCGGAACTCCGCGAGGATCACGGCGAGATCGAGGCTGCCCAGGCCGGCCGGCTGCCGGACCTGCTGGAGCTGCGCCAGATGCGCGCCGACCTGCACACGCATTCCACCTGGAGCGACGGTCACGCCTCCATCCGCGAGATGGCCGAGGCCGCGCGCGCCCAGGGGTTGAAAGTCCTGGCGGTCACCGATCATTCGCAGTCTCTCGGCGTCGCCCGCGGGCTCACCCCGCAGCGATTGCGCGAGCAGCGCAAGGAAATCCAGCGCGTGCAGCGCGCGCTGGGCGACGCGATCCTCATTCTGCAAGGCGCGGAGGTCGAGATCCGCGCCGACGGACAGATCGACTATGAGGACGAGGTGCTCGCCCAACTGGATGTGGTCATCGCCTCGGCCCACACTTCGCTGCGTCAGCCGCGCGAGAAGATCACCGCCCGCCTGGTGGGCGCGGCGCGCCACCCGGGCGTGCACTTCATCGGCCATCCCTCGGGGCGACTCATCCCCGAGCGCGAACCGGCCGACATCGACATGGAAGCGCTTTTTGCAGAAGCTGCGCGCCATGGCGTGGCGCTCGAGATCGATTCGCATCCATCGCGGTTGGATCTCTCCGACGCGCATGCGCGCCGCGCCGCCGAGGTGGGCTGCCTGCTCGCGATCAACACCGATGCCCACAGCCCAGAGGAATTCGCGCTGCGCGAATACGGCGTGGGTGTGGCGCGCCGCGCCTGGCTCACCCCGGCTCAGGTGATTACCGCCTGGCCGCGGGCGCGCCTGGTGGCCTGGCTCCAGAAGCGAAAGAAAGCGAGAACCTGACGAGGCATGCCCGATCCAATATCCTCTTCCCCTCGCGCCCCGCGCTCGATCATCCGCTGGTGGACCTGGCTGGTGGCCGTGATCCTGGCCGTGGTCGCGATCCTCATCGGCTGGGCGGTCATCGTCTCCTGGCCGCTGCCCACGCCCAGGGCCAGCGCCCAGCCACTTTTCACCGTGCTGCCGCCGCCCACCCTCACGCCGCCGCAGGTGGTGGTCGTTCCCGGTGAAGAGACGGCCACCTCGATCCCGCCGACCCCGCTGCCCGGGTTCTTCGGAGTGGGTGGAACGGTCTCGGTGGTGGGCACGGGGCGCGATGGGTTGCGCCTGCGCGAGACCCCCTCGCTCGGCGGACGCATCTTGCTGCTCGCGCTCGAGAACGAAGTGTTCGTGGTGCGCGACGGCCCGCGCGACAGCGACGGATACACCTGGTGGTATCTCGAGGGATTGATCGACCAATCACGCAAAGGCTGGGGCGTACAGAATTACCTCGGGCCGGGCGGGCCGTGACTCCACGCCTTTCGACGCACACCTCCTGAAGAGGGCATAGCACGCATTACAGTTGACCGCCCCCGCGCGGGCTGGGCACGGATTGCCGCGTTGGGCACACGTACCTCGTGTTTGTCCCTCGCATGGCGTGCTACCCTCCGAGGGTGAGCCCGAGACTCCACGCGGGCTCTGCGCATCCCCGCTTTCTCTGTTGGGGCACGCCATGGCGTGCCCGTACATTCACTCCCCACCGCCGGACACGCGGGGATCGGCCCTCCTTACAACGACATGAAAGATGAAGCTCACAAAAAGAGGGGCTGCCCACAAGTGCAGCCCCTTCAAGTAGCTTGCGGAAGGACCGTCTTGCGCCTCACCCCCTGCCCCCTCTCCGCCGAAGGGTGGCCTTCTGCAGGTGGCGATCTGGCGGAGAAGGGGTGGGGTTCAAAAACGACACTCCTTTGTCCGCAACTTGCAAGTGCCTGACTACTGTTGCAGGAGAATTGAGAGTCGCTATGCGCTTTCGACGGCAGCCGCCGGCGAAGCGGGACGCAGTCGCGCGCGGCCGCGCAGAAGAAGCGCGGCCACCGTGGCCAGGTAGGCCACATACGACAGCATTTCGCTCAG
>MGOA01000130.1 GCA_001796965.1 Chloroflexi bacterium RBG_16_64_43 | reverse complement strand
TTCAGGGTTTCGCCGAACGCATACTTGAAGCGGATGGCGTCACAAAAGAGATGCTCGAAGCTCAACGCGCGCGCACCCGCCTTGCGCAGCAATTGATGTCCGTAGACCCTGCCGCGCTTGACGAGCTGATCCGCGCGAATGACAAGCAAATCGACGCCACGGTCTTCCAGCTTGTTTCCCTCTTCTTCGACTCAGCTCAGGCCCAGGGCGATAGTGCAACCGCCGAAAAGGCAGCCGCGGTTCGCGACCGACTGCTCGCTCTGACCACCTTTGGTGAACGCGTCCGTCAGCAGACCGAGGCTCTGGAGGCCGCCGCAAAGGACCTGCAGGCGCTCGGGGCAAACCCAACTCTCGACAAGCTTGTGACGCTGTTCAGCGGTGCCCCCAGCCTCGACAAGGTGGCCGGCTTGACGGCACTGGCGTGGCAAGCCATGGACTACGCCTTCTTCCAGGCCCTCACCCAACGCGTCGACAAGGCCGACCCCGCTGACCGTGAGCGCTTGGCAGCCATCCGTGATTTGGCGCTGCGTGAGAGCCAACGTTTGCGCGGCGCAGCTCAGGCCGAAATGCGCCGCTCAGCGGACTTGCTGCAGTACTTGCTCCAGGCCGCCGACCTGCCAGCGGCCATCGAGGAACGCCTACCTGAAATCGACGAGACTTTCTTTGCAGTTCTCGAGGCCAATATGGAGGCCGCCAGGAACGCCAACCGCCCCGAGGTCACGACACACCTTGAGGAAATCAACAAGCGAGTTATGGAAACACTCGAGAAGACCGTTCCACCTGAGGTTCGCCTCATCCGCGACCTGCTTAACACGCCAGACGACGCAGCCGCCGAAGGCATGCTTCGCGCTCACGCGGCCGAACTCACCGACCCGCTTATCGAGTCAATGGTTGCCATGGAACGCGACTTGCTCGCTTCTGGCCAGGATCCCGCTGCTGCGCGCATGGCAGCGATCCGCGCGATTGCAGAAAAGCAGCGCTCGCTTGCGCGTTTTGGCGTTGGCTGACTCCGCACGAAACCGCCAGGCGCACGAATCAGTCAGGGGCAGCGTCTGCTACCCCTGATCCGTTCGTCCCTCCCGCACACCGCCTCCCCCGCCTACCCCACGCTCGGGTTTTCCCGCCCCAAACGCCGCTCCAAGGCGCTCGCGATGGTTGCGGTTTCTGCCACTAACCTCGGAGATTGATCGTAGACTGCAACACCAGCCCGATCCGCATCGCGCACGCCCTCATCGGCCGAGAGGTGTCCGAGCACTTCCAACCCGGGTGAGTGCTGCTCGATAAACTCGCGATCCTCGGCGCTGGCGACCTTTGACCCCACCAGATACAAATGCGGCAAATGCAGGTCCTCGGCCAGGGCGCGGATCTGTCCAGCCGTCCCCAAGCTGCGCGCCGTTGGTTCAACCACGATGATCATGGCGTCCACTGCGTCGGCGGTTGCCCGCCCCAGGTGCTCCACGCCGGCGTACATATCCAGCAGCACGACGTCGGTTCGCCGCAGCAAGATGTGGGTCACCAGCGACCGTAGCAGTACGCTCTCCGGGCAGATGCAGCCCGAGCCCCCCTTCTCCACGGCTCCCAACTGAAGCAGCCTTACGCCACGGTGCAGGGCAGAGAATCTCTCCGGGATGTCCTCCACGCGCGGATTCAGGCGAAAGTATCCTCCCATCGTTCCCGGCTGCGCACCCGTCCTTTCAGCAATCAGATCCTCCATCTCAGCGATTGGCCGTAATCCCTGGAGCAAGTCCTCTGGAAAACCGAGCGCCTGACCAAGGCAAGGCGAAGGATCTGCATCGACGGCAAGGACCTGATAGCCTCGCGCGACGTAGCCGTACGCCAATAGGGCGGTGGCGGTTGTCTTCCCAACGCCACCCTTTCCCGACACCGCAATCTTCATCCCTCGCTCCATTGAATGCCACCTACCTAGGGCTTATGCTACCTGCCCGTGCAGGCGCCGCGCCGCTACGACCGGGATACCCGCCGCGAGCAACGCCCGGGCCGTAAGGTTCACTGACTCGTGCTTGTCGAGGTAGTTACGCAGCAGTGACGGCATCAACCCCTTCATCTCGACATCTTCCTTCGCCAGGAAGTAATCCAGAATGTCCGAGGGGTGGTCCCGCGTCTGCTCCGTAGACACCTCACCGCCCTCATGCTTGGCCGAGATGTTGGCGACGTGCTGCGCCACCTCGACAAGCTCCGCTCTCCGGTCGTACGGCTGACGGACGATGCTCTTCCAGGCCTCGGTGATGTGATGTTCGAATCGAACGATCTCCTCAAGCTCCAGCGCCTCACGAACCGAGGCGGACAACTCAAGCGTTCGGTTGTCAATCGAATTGCCGAAGTTGAACCCGATCAGCGGCGTCGACCCATCTGGGCGAGCGAACAGGCGCGCACCCAACAGGGTCCACAACGCGGCATACGGATTGTCGTTGCCCATGAACACCGAGATCTTGAACTCAATGTCGACCCCAACCTTGTAGAGCATATATCCGAGCAGCACTGTGCCCGGATTGATGTTCAGGACTGCCCGCACGCCGTAGTTTGTGTAGTAATAGAGCAGTTCATCCAACCACATGAGGGCATGGTCATTCGGCTGACCGATCCCCCCGAAGTAGCCGGTAATCGTCTCAGGCCCGCCAAGGTGCACGTTCGATCCGTCCGTGCCCTTTGTGTCAAGTGTCTCGACGTACGAGGCTCCGACGATTTGCATGGCCGCCACGACCGCCAGCAGGTCGCCCTGGTCCTGTTCAGATTCCTTCATTCGACGAACGCGAATGTATCGCCCCGGCATCAATTCCCGCCGCTCAATAGCCTGTTTCGCCTCGGTCACCAGCCACGGGAAGTACTGGAATGCACTGATCTCGAGGGTCACCGCCAAGCGAGAGCCGAGTCGAGCGACCGCCTTCCCTGCAACGGCAGCCAAGCGGAAATCATCCATGGTCGCAAATGCGCCTCGGTCTCGCTCCCCCTCTAGCCACGCCAAGTCTTTCAGATAGGGTGACCCCATGCCTCTCAAACGTGACTTCAGCGACTCCAATTGCCCGGCGGCGCGTGCTCTGCGATTGATTTCTTCGACCGTGCCGTACTTGCGAATCACGTCCAGGAATCCGCGAACTACCGGATTGGCGCCATCGCTCAGAAGACGATTGACCTGCCCGACGTGCTCCCCAGAGAGAAGCAGCCGTTCCAGCATCACGTCCATCGCCCCTCCTACTCTAGGCCTCGCACAAGCTCCTCGTACTGATCGTCCTTCATGCCAAACCAATTCTCTGCGCTTGGGAATTCACGCGACTGCACTTCGGTCACGTACGCCTTGAGACCGTTCAGGATGACTTCCCCCGCATTCCCAAAGACTTTGGCCATCTTCGGCTTGAAGCGCGGATACAGTCCGAACATGTCATGGAAGATGAGCAGCTGACCGTGGGCTTGCGGACCCGACCCCAAGCCGATGATTGGGACCCCGGCGCGCCCGGTGATGAGGCCGGCCACCCGGTCAGGCACCATCTCGAGCAGGATGCTGAAGGCGCCAGTGCGCTCAAGGAGGCGGGCATCGTCTACGATGCGCCGGGCACGCGCTGCATCCTTGCCTTGCACCTTGAAGCCTCCCAGGGCGGAGCTGCTCTGCGGCGTCAGCCCGAGGTGGCCCATGACGGGGATGCCGGCGCGCGCGATAGCGTGCACGCGGTCCGCCATTTCTGCGCCGCCTTCCAGCTTCACCCCATCGCAAGCTGCCTCCGCCATGAACCGCCCCGCATTCCGCACCGCATCTTCCACGCACACTTGGTAGCTCATGTAGGGCATGTCGCCGACAAGAAACGCGTTGGGAGTTCCGCGCCGAACGGCCTGGGCATGGCGGATCATGTCTTCCATCGTCACCGGCAACGTGCTCTCGTAGCCGAGGACGGTCATGCCCAGGCTGTCGCCCACGAGCACGATATCCACCCCCGCCTGCTCCACGAGGTAGCCCATCGGATAGTCATAACAAGTGACCATCGTGATCGGCACGCGCTGCTGCATCTTTTCGAAAAGAGTTGGCAGCATGACTTTGCTGCGCTTTTCCATTTCCGACGCCTCCGTCTGACGACGTTCGGCCGGTGTGCCCAGCCCGCGCTAGCTGCGGCCGCCCACCACAGAGTTCACAAGCGGTCGCGGATCCACCAGATTGTGGCCAAGGGCCGCATCCTTTTCCCTTCCGAGTGCCACCGCCATGAGTTGGGTAAAGTAGAGGATCGGCATTCGCGGTTCCACCTGCATCTGCGCTTGATGTCCTTGGAGATTGATCTCGCACAACGGGCACGCCACGACGATGGCCTCGGCGCCTCGATCCCGAGCATTGTCGATGATTCGCTTGCCGAGTTCCACCATCACCTCGGGCCGGGTCATCGCCAGCGACCCCCCACAGCACGCCACCTTGAGATCCCACTCCACCGGAGCTGCCCCAATTGACTGCATCAGCCGATCGAGCCCGCGAGGGTATTCGTAATCCACCGAGCCGGTCACTTTGGGCGGGCGCGTCAGCAGGCAGCCATAGTAACAGGCCACTTTGAGCCCGCGCAACGGGGAGCGCACCTCTTGCTCGACCCGGTCGAAACCCACCCGTTGGATCACGAAGTCGAGCAGCGAACGCACCTCGACCCGATCCGGGTAGGACTCGCCCATTTCCTTGTCTATCCGCTCGCGCACGTCCGGCCGCGTGCGCCATTCATGAAGCGCAACTCGGAACCGGCTGAAGCACGAGGCACACGGCAGAGCGGCCTCGCGAAAACCCTGTTGATCCAGGAGCTGCATGTTGATCATCGGCAGGCGCACAGCTTGCCGTTCGTCTAGCCGGTGGGCAGGCGTCGAACCGCAACACACCCACCCCTTCGGCTCGACCGGCGTGTACCCGAAGGCATCCAGTACGCCTCGGGCCGACTTATCAAAAGCCGAGGCCATGCCGTGCAGCGAGCAGCCTGGGTAGTAACCGATTTCCATTTCTCCCCGCGGCGGCGCCTTAGGTGCCCCCGGGTGGAAGCGCACCCGGGACAACTCGGGCAAGGGGTGGATGGCGCCCTTTCCGATCAAAGCGACCGCCAACGGAATATCGCGGACGATTGTCCAATTTCGCAGGTCGACCTCCGCCATCAGTCCGAGCTCATACAGACGCCCCAGAAGGTTGACATCGCGCAGGAAGACCTTGTTGAATAGCGCCACCTCAGGCACCTTGGCCGGAAGCCCGCGCTCGACCACCTCACTCACGATGAAGTCCATCACTTTGGCGATATCCAGTCCCTGCGGGCAGCGGGTTGTGCAGGTTTGGCAGGAGGCGCACATCCAAGGCGTGCGCGCGTTGAAGACCTCATCTTCCAGCCCGAGCTGCACCGCGCGCATCACCTGATTGGGCGCCATGTCGAAGAAGTTCATCATCGGGCAGCCGGAGGTGCACTTAACACACTGGTAGCACATGTACACGTTCTCGCCGGTGGCCCGCTGAATGCGCTCCGCCATACCCGTATTCACCTGTACGCTCATACCGCCTCCGTTTCGCGCCGCTGCGCGCGCTTGCACATTTCGCCCGCTATTTGGCCGCCGACCCATTCGGCCTCGGGGCGAGGCCCGCGCGGGTAACGATCTCCTCCACGGCCTCTTCCCATTCGATGGCCATGATGTGCACACCCGCCACGCCCGGAATCTCACGCATTTGCTGGATCAACTCAACGCAGATGTCGATGCCGACGCGCTTCGCCGCTTCGGCCTTCGCTTTCTTCTCGTCGATGCCCTTTCCGGCCGCCTCCATACGCTCAACGATCTCATTGGGCACATCCAACCCGGGCACCTTGTCGCGCATATACTTGGCCGCGCCAAGCGACTTCAGCGGCCCCACACCCGCGAGCAGGTAGATCTGCTTATCCACGCCCAGATCACAGACGCGGGCCATAAACTCGCGGAACCGCGGAACGTTGTAGACCAACTGCGTTTGCACGAAGTCCGCACCGGCGCGAGCCTTCTTTCCCAGGCGCAACGGCCGAAAATCCGCCGGATCGGCGAATGGGTTCTCCGCTGCCCCGACAAAGAAGCGCGGCGCCACACCTTTGATTTCCTCTCCGGACTGGAAGGCGGCGTGATCTCGCAATCCGACCACCATCTGGATGAGCTGGGTGGAGTCAAGGTCGTGAACGTTCTTCGCCTGTGGGTGATTGCCGAAAGAATGGTGGTCACCCGTCAGGCAGAGCAAGTTGCGCAGCCCCAGCGCGTAAGCACCCAGGATATCCGCCTGCATCGCCAGCCGGTTCCGATCGCGGCAGGTCATTTGAATGATGGGCTCCAGCCCCTCATCAAACGCCAGTTTGCCAGCCGCAATCGATGACATGCGCACAATCGCCGTCTGATTGTCGGTGATGTTCACTGCATCCGCCCACCCGCGCAACAAGCCCGCCTTCTGGCGGATGACGGCCGGGTCCGCATTCTTGGGCGGCCCAAGTTCCGCAGTGACAGCGAACGTCCCCGACCGCAACACGCGCTCGAGCCGGCTCTCAGTTCGGAAACCGTTGTTGGCTGAACTCATAGCTCACCTCTTTTCGCGCCGTCCTCAATCCGATCCCGTAGGATTCAATCGCAGGTCCTCGCGCACGATCTTGCGCGGCCCGCCGTCGCGCGAAGTTCGCCAATCCTTCGCGGGTTGAATCTCGAGAAGCAAGTCCAGGCGGCCCTGCGCCTTGAGCCGATCGTAGATCAGCTGCCAGGCACAGTCCGTGTCTGCATTGATTTCGCAATGCCCATCCACCGACCCGCCGCATGGCCCGTTCAGCAGCTGTTTCGAGCAGCGCGCGATCGGGCAGACACCCCCCGTCAGACCCAGTAGGCAATTCCCGCAGGCCTGACACCGCTCCGACCACACACCTTGCTCGACCGGCATCCCCATGAACGCCGTGTTCAAGCCCGGAACGACGATCTTCTCTGGGAAGCGCTCCGCCAGCGCTTGGACCCCTACGCCGCATCCTAGCGACACGATCAGATCCGCCTCGCGCACCTGGTCGCGCACGGCATCGATGTATTCCCATTCACATTGGCGTTGCACGACAGCGTGCGTCACCTGCTGCGGCCGGCCGTCCACCCGGCTAGCCATGCGCACAGCCGATGCCAGGATGCCGGCTTCCTTCTCCCCGCCCGAGAAGCACACGGTCACGCAGGTTCCGCATCCCACAACCAGCACCTTCTCTGCTCCCCGGATCAGGTTGCGGATCTCCTCCAGGGGTTTCTGTTCAGCGACGATCATATTGCCTCCTCACGGCTCTGCGCCGTACTGCGCTGCGCGCAAACCACACCTCAACTCCACACCGCTCGCCCATCAACTCTCACCGGCTGAAGCCCCACCCACGGGCCGCAAAGGCGAGGGGCCCAACTGGCGGATGTGAGCATCCATCTCGCGAGCCACCTCCGCCCAGCGCCCGCCCATCGCCGACGACAAGTGATACATCCGAATCCGCTCCCCCCCCACTCCGGCCTCGGTCAGCACTTGTTGCGTGCGCTCCACGCGCTTCAGCGCCCGCAAGTTGCCGGTCTGATAGTGGCAATCACCTTCCATACATCCTGCAATCATCACCCCGTCGGCTCCGGACTCGAAGGCGGCAAGGACATCCCGCACATCCAGGTCGCCCGTGCAGGGTATCTTCACCACATGGATGCTGTCCGGATACTGCAATCGCAGGGCTCCCGCCAAATCGGCCGCCGCGTAAGCGCAATAGTGGCAACACAGGGCAACAATGCGCGGCTCGAAACCTAGCTCGCCCATGCTCCGGCCCCTTCAAAAAGCGCAGCGATCTTCGAGCGAATCTGGTCCGACCGGTTGTGCATGAGAACGATGGCATG
>MGOA01000129.1 GCA_001796965.1 Chloroflexi bacterium RBG_16_64_43 | reverse complement strand
ACGGTCACCTCCTGCGTCATTTGGCCAAGGCCGGTCTGGCATGGCTGGGCGTCAATCAACAACTCGTCAATGCGCTCAACGTCTTCCCAGTGCCGGATGGCGACACGGGCACCAACATGCTCTTGACCATGCAGGCCGCTTGCCAGGAAATGGGCGATACGCGCGAAGCGAACGCCGGCAAGGTATCCCACACCCTGGCCCACGGCGCGCTCATGGGCGCACGCGGCAACTCGGGAGTCATCCTTTCACAATTGTGGCGGGGCCTATCGCGTAGCCTCGACCAGTCGGCGGACATCGATTCGCCCGCGCTGGCGCGTGCGCTGGCTGCGGCGCGCGATACGGCCTATCAGGGCGTCGTGCGCCCGGTGGAAGGGACGATCTTGACCGTGGCGACGGAAGTGGCCCGGGAGGCCCAAGCCGCCGCAGACGCAGGGGCAAAGCCTGTGGAGCTGCTCGAACGCGTGGTGGCCGCTGCCGACGTGGCCGTTCAGCACACGCCCGATCTTCTGCCCGTTTTGCGGGAAGCCGGCGTGGTCGATTCGGGCGGCAAAGGACTGTTCTTCATCCTGGAAGGCATGCTGCGATTCGCCAAGGGCCAGCCCCTCGACCAACCCACGATTGCCGTGCAGCCCCTTTCGGCTCTCAATCTTCGCCAGGCCGAGGAGTCCGCTGAACCGGGACAGGATTTCGAGGTGGTCATCGATTTCCGCCCAGGCGAGCCGCTCAACCTGGAGGCGTTCTATGCGCGCCTGCAGGAGATGGGGACATCCATTCAGGTTGGGCAAGGCGACGAGATTTACCGGCTGCACATTCACGTCCCCACCGACAAGCGGTACGAACCGATCGACTACGCCATGAGCCTTGGATCGGTCACGAAGATTGCGGTAGAGAACCTGCAGACTCAGTTGGCCGAACGATCACGAGCAGCCGGGGGAAGCGAGGCGCCGCGTCTGGCGGCGGTAGTGCCGGGGCAGTTGGCCGCCGTAGCCGTGGCGCCCGGCGCGGGCATTGCCCGCGTGTTTGCCAGCCTGGGCGTGGCGGCCATCATCTCGGGCGGTCAGACCATGAACCCGAGCACGCAGGAGATCCTCAACGCCTTCGAAAACCTGCCCACCGACCGCGTGTTGATCTTGCCCAACAACAAGAACATCCAACTGGCCGCTGACCAAGCGCGCGAGTTGACCGTGAAACAAGTGCGGGTGATCCCCTCGCGCACCGTCCCCCAAGGCATCGCCAGCATGCTTTCCTTCGCCAGCGACGGGGATATGGAGGCCGTGGCCCAGGCGATGACTCAGGCGCTGAGCGTGGTTGAAAGCGGCGAGATCACTCTGGCCACCCGCAATGTGGAAATCAATGGAGTGCACGTCAGCGAAGGCCAGGTAATCGGATTGCACAACGGAACGCTGGTCGTCAGCGGCGACGGCATCGAAACGGCGCTGCTCTCGTTGCTCGAACACATGCAGGCCGCGCAGCACGAGCTGATTACGCTCTACTACGGCAGCGACCTGACCGGCGCCCAAGCCAACCAGATCACGGATCGGGTGCGCACGCGCTACCCATCGGTGACAGTGGAACTGCACGAGGGCGGGCAACCCCATTACCCCTTTATCCTCTCGGTGGAATAGCCCGGCCAGGTGAGGTAGGCGCCGGCCGGCACAGGGCAGACATGAATAAACTACGCGTGGTCACCGACAGTACGGTGTGGCTGGCCGACCCAGAATTCGCGGCCAAGCACAATACGGTCATCTTGCCCCTCACCATCCATCTGGGCACGCGCTCCTACCTCGACGGGAGTGAGATCTCCGCCGGCGACTTGCAGCCGGCTGCCGGCACGCTGAGCGCACTCCCCGTGGTGGCCTCGCCGAGTGTGGACACCTACACCTCCGTCCTGGAGAGCCTGACCCACTGCTCCTCCGACATCTTGTGCTTGCATGTCTCCGGCAAACTGTGCCGCACCGTGCGCAACGCGCGCACCGCGAGCGAGACCTTGATGGGACGGACGAACATCGCGGTCGTCGACTCGCTCACCACCTCCGCAGGTCTGGGTCTCCTGGTCGAAGAAGCCACGCGCCTGGCGGATGAGGGCGCTTCACTCGAGGACGTCGTGCGCCACATTCGCTACCTGATTCCCCGCCTGTATGCCGTTGTGCTGGTTGAGGACTTGGCCTACCTGCAGCGCGCCGGGCACCTAAGCCGCTCGCAGGTCTTACTCGGCGAGATGATGGGCATCAAACCGTTTCTCTCACTGGAAGACGGCAGCTTCGTCCCGCTGGAGAAGGTGCGCACTCGCGAGCAGGCCATCGAGAAGCTGATCGAGTTCGTCGGCGAGTTCTCGCACTTGCGCCAATTGGCCGTTTTGCAGGGCTCCGACCACCTCCAATCGGACGTGGAAATACTGATTGAACGCGTGCGCGAGATCTTCCCCTCGTGCCCGATTGTGATCGCGCGCCTGAGCGCATCGGTGGCCTCCCTCCTGGGACCACGCGCGCTGGGGCTGGTGGCCTACGACATGCCGACCGCCTGAGGCAGGGAGGCCCCTTATGTCCACGGGCATCGTCACCGACAGCACGGCCGACATCCCCGCGGCCGAAGCCGAACGACTGGGCATCCAGGTCGTGCCCGCGGTGGTCGTGATGGACGGCAAGGCGTTGCGCGAGGGCATTGACATCACCCGCAGCCAGATGTACGAGCGCATACCGGATCTCGCCCATCTGCCTACCACCGCCGCCCCCTCCAGCGGCTCGTTTGAGCAGGCCTACCACCGGCTGTTCGATCGCGGGGTGAGCGAGATACTTTCAATCCACGTTTCATCCAAGTTAAGCGGCATGATGAATGCAGCGTTGGTGGCTGCGCAGAGGTTTCGTGGCAAGGTGCATCTCTTCGACAGCGAGCAGGTCTCGCTCGGCCTGGGTTTTCAGGTGATGGCCGCGGCCGAGGCGGCCGTGCGCGGCGCGACGGCAGCTCAGCTTCTCCAGTTTCTCAATCAAATCAAATCCCGCGCTCAAGTGATCGCCATGGTCGATCGTCTCGAAAACCTGCGCCGCAGCGGGCGCATCTCCTGGCTGCGTGCCGAGCTGGGCAGCCTGCTGCAGATCCGGCTGGTGGTCACGGTAGCCGAAGGGACGGTGCGCAAGCTCGCGGAAGTGCGCACCCGCGCCCGCGGCCTGCTGCACCTGGTGGAGGTGGCGCGCAGCTGGGGTGTGATGGAACGGTTGGCCGTCCTGCATGTGGGCGCCGAGAATGAGGCCCGTGGGCTGCTGGAACATCTGGCGACACTGCCCGGCCTTGAATCTCTGTTTGGTACGGGCATTCCTTGGCTTGTCGAAGCCACGCCGGTCATCGGCATTCACACCGGGCAAGGGGCGGTGGGGCTGGCCGGCATTCGGCGTGCCTAGTCCCGCGGTCTGCGTCGGCAGGCGGTTCCCCGCGTATAATCCATCTTCATGAATTCCGCCCTCGAACGACTCAGCAAAATCATCAGCCTGGAGGCCGAACGCGGTTACGACAACCGCGCCGTGATGGGCGGCCTGGAGCGCATCCTGGAGAGTTGGACTCAGGAGGCCCACGCCGGAGGTCTGCCTGCGCGCGCCATCCAACTTGTAGAGAGCCGGCTGCGCGACTACGACCGTCTCTCGCCCGCTTCGCGCGAGGAGATGTTGCGCGGGCTGTGGCACAACCTTAGCGGCACGCACGCGGGCGAGCCAACCGAGGAGTTGGCCCCCACTCTTGGGGGCCCATTCCGCCCGGCGGTGCCGGCCATGGCCCCCGACCCCGTCGCTGTGGCCGCTGAGCCGGCCGCACCCGCAAGTGAAGGCGCCCCCTCACCCTCTCTGTCGGAGCACGCTCAGCCTCAGCTGCCGGCCGAGCCGCCGGCACGCGATCTGTCGGCGCTCAAGTCCCCGTTGACTGTCATCAAAGGGGTTGGGCCTCAGACGGCGCAGACCATGGAACGCCTTGGGCTTTACAACCTGGGCGACCTGCTGTGGTTCCTTCCACGCCGCTTCGTCGACTACTCGAGCCTCAAACCGATCAATCGGCTGTGGTATGGCGAGGTGGTCACAGTCATCTGTGCCCTCGACTCCGTCGAGACTCGCCGCACGCGTGGCGGTCAGCGCGTCCTTGTCGAAGCCGTCGTCAGCGACGGCAGCGGCGCGCTGCGCGTCACTTGGTTCAACCAGCCCTGGCTGGCACAGCGCTTCCGCAAGGGCGATATGTTGGCGCTGTCCGGGCGCATCGATCAGTACTTGGGCCGCCTGACAATGACCAGCCCGGAGTGGGAACTGGTTGAACGACAACAGTTGCATACGCGACGCATCGTTCCAATCTACAGTCTGACCTCCGGACTGCATCAGAAATCGTTGCGACGCATGATGGAGAGCACCGTCCGCTACTGGGCACCGCGCATGCCCGAGCCGCTGCCGACCGATCTACTCAAGAATGGCGGGTGGATGGGGATGAGTGCGGCGTTGCAGCAGGCGCACTTTCCGGACTCATGGGAGAGCTTGCGTGCGGCGCAGCGCCGGTTGGCCTTTGACGAGCTACTGTGCCTGCAGATCGGCGTGCTGCAACAAAAGGCCGATTGGGAGCAAACGCGCGCCACCTCATTCCCTACCCCGGCAACTTTGCCCGAGTGGAAATCTGAGTTGGGCTATGCGCTGACGACGGCTCAGGAGCGCGCTCTGGGTGAGATTCTCGCCGATCTGGCGTCGGGCCGGCCGATGAACCGCTTACTGCAGGGCGACGTTGGATCGGGCAAGACCGCTGTCGCCGCTGGCGCAGCTTATGTCGTGGCCCACCATCAAGGCCAGGTCGCCATCCTGGCACCCACCAGTATCTTGGCCGAGCAGCACTTCCGCACGTTCTCCCGCTTCTTGGCCGGAGAGGCGGACCACGCCCGCACGCCTTCGGCCTACCCGGTGCGGCATGACGAGATCGCGCTGCTCCTTGGCGCAACACCCGAACCCGAAAAGGCCGCCATCCGCGAGGGTCTGGCCTCCGGCACGATCCGCGTGGTGATCGGCACCCACGCGCTTCTCGAACCGACAGTGAAATTCGCCCACTTGGACCTGGCCGTGATCGACGAGCAACACCGCTTCGGCGTTGAGCAGCGCGCCGCACTGCGAGCCAAAGGCAGCACCCCGCACCTGCTGGTGATGACGGCCACACCCATCCCGCGATCGCTCGCGCTCACTGTATATGGCGACCTGGACCTGGCGCTGCTGGATGAGATGCCGCCGGGCCGCGAGCCGACCACCACGCGGGTGATGATGCCCACCGAGCGCGAGCGAGCCTACGTTTACATCATCGGCCAACTCCGCCAGGGGCGACAGGCTTTCATCATCTGCCCGCTGGTCGAGGAATCCGAAACGACCGAGGCGGCCTCAGCGGTGGAGGAACACCAGCGCCTGCAAAAAGAGGTGTTCCCCGAATGGCAGCTGGGCCTGCTGCACGGCCGGCTGAAGGCGGATGAGAAAGAAGACGTGATGCGGCGCTTCCGCGACGGCGAAGTGCACGTGCTGGTGAGCACCTCCGTGGTGGAGGTGGGCGTCGACATCCCGAACGCCACGGTGATGATGGTCGAGGGGGCCAATCGTTTCGGGCTGGCTCAACTGCACCAATTCCGCGGCCGCGTGGGACGCGGCCCCTACCCGTCCTCCTGCCTGCTGGTTGCCGATTCCGAGAGCGAGGCCGACAATGATCGGCTGAAAGCCATGGAGGAGACTCACGACGGTTTCATCCTGGCCGAACGCGATCTCGAACAGCGCGGACCGGGCGACTTTCTCGGCACACGGCAGTCGGGATACGCCGACCTGCGCCTGGCCAAGCTGACCGACCTGCAACTTATCGAACAGGCACGCGCTGCCGCCCGCCGGCTGTACGACGCCGATCCGCGCCTTGAGCGCCCGGAGCACCAACTCCTGGCCGAGCGACTGGCCGCTTTGTGGATGCCCGGAAAAGGAGATGTGTCCTGATGGTCCGCGCCGTCTTCCCAGGAACCTTCGACCCGATCCACCTGGGCCATATCGACATTGCCCAACGCGCCGCCCGCCTGTTCGAGGAAGTGGTCGTGGCGGTGTACGACCGTCCGCTCAAGAGCCTTCTCTTCAGCCCGGAAGAGCGGCTGGACCTGGTGCGGCGCTCACTGGCGGGGCAGGATCGCTTCCGGGTGACCGGCTACAGCGGCCTGACGGTGGAGTTTTGCCGCAGCATCAATGCCCAGGTGATCGTTCGCGGACTGAGGGTGTTTTCGGATTTCGAACACGAATTCCGGATGGCCCTCGCCAACCATCGCCTGGCGAGCGGGATCGAGGTCATGGCGCTCATCACCAGCGAGGAACACACGTTTCTCTCATCGAGCACCGTGCGCGAGATTGCCTCGCTGGGTGGCGACGTCCGCAGCATGGTCCCGCCGCACGTTGCGGCCGCCCTCACCCGCCGATTTGCCGAATTGGGCGAGGAAGGCCAGCGCATCGTGCCGATGACCTCTCTGCGCGACTGACCGCTGAGGTTGAGGGGCGGCGCCGCGCGCGAATAGACGCCGAATTGACGGCCGATACAATTCAGTGTACGCTTGCATCGAACGTTGCAGGCTGCTGGCGCAAGGCGGTGAACCGTGAGGGCGGCCGCCCCACGCCGGCAAATGCCCGCCACATATCCCTTGCGCAGGCCCCCGGGCTGGAGGCAGCCATGGACATCCTTCACCTCGTCGATCGGTTGGAGGAGCTGTTCAACAGCGGCCGGCATTTCCCCTTCACCAACGACACCATCGTTAATGAGAACCGATTCCTCGAGCTGATCGACCAGCTGCGTGTGACCATCCCCGAAGAGGTCAAGAAGGCCCAGCAGGTGCTGGCGCAACGCGACCGGTTGTTGGCACAAGCTCAAGAGGAATCGCAGCGGACGGTGGAGTTGGGGCGCCAGCGGATCGAGACGCTCGTGACGCAGGATGCGGTCACGACCGCTGCCCAGGCCCGCGCCGAGGTTATCCTCGCCCAGGCGCGCCAAGAGGCGGAAGGCATGCGTCGGGACGCCGACGAGTACGTGCTCGAATCGCTTTCCAAACTCGAGGCCGAGATTACCCACCTGCTCTCGCAGGTGCGCAACGGCATCGCCAAGATCAACAGCGAACGCGGGGGACTCGCTCCCCCGGATTTCCCCGCGGGCAAGAGCTAACTCCGCCAGGCCTGTTCGCCGGCGCCTGCCTCATCCCTCGCGCAATTCAATTGAGTGTCGCAGCAGGAATCTCATCAGACCGGGCATGGCTAGGCGAACGACTGCGCCTCAGGCCGGCGGGGCTCAACCCCTGCGGCCGAATTGGCGTTCGAGTAAGTCGACCGAGAGATGGATCATCGTCGGCCGTCCATGCGGGCACGTGCGTGGTGACTCGCATGCCTCCAGACGCGAGACGAGATCCTCCTGCTCGCTGAAGTTGAGCGCTTGGCCGCCTTTCACCGCCACGCGCTTGCAGATGCGCGCAATGAGGCGCCGCTCCTTTTCGCGGGCCAGAGGTGTTTCGTCTTCCTCGAATTCCTCCACAACCGAGCGCACCGCCTGCACCGGATCCGCCCCCTGCACCAGATGCGGCACAGCGCGCACCTGAAAACTCGAGCCGCCAAACGGTTGAATATCGAAGCCGAGGCGTCGCAGTGTTTCCAGATCGGCCTGCAGCAGGCCGGCCAGCGCGGCCGGCACTTCGAAAACCACTGGAGTGAGCATCGGCTGCGAAACGCGGTTTTCATCGCGCTCGCGCAGGAATTGTTCGAACAACACACGTTCGTGGGCCGCGTGCTGATCGATCAGGTACAGGCCATCGGGCCCTTCGGCCACAATATAGGTCGTTCCCACCTGGCCAATCACTCGCAGCAGCGGGAGGTGGACGTTCGGCAGCGCCGCGCTCGCCGGAAGTGAGGCCAAGGCCGGCGGCGCCTCGGAACTGCTTGCGGGTGCCGCCGGAGGGGACGATCGATCTGGCCAGGCGATCGCCGCAGATGGCTCGCTGTGCGCCACCCACCCTGGCCCGCGCCAATCGGAGGCGGCTGCGGCGACGCCCGCGCCTGAATGCATGAGCGTTCCACGCAGTGTGCGCTGCACTGCCGAGAAGACGCGGTCCGCGGAACGAAAGCGAACTTCGCTCTTGGCCGGGTGAACGTTAACGTCCACTTCCTCGGCGGGCAGCGAGATGAACACCGCCGCCATCGGGTAGCGGCCGACCATCAGCAGGGTGTGATAGGCCTGGACGACGGCTGCGGTCAGCGCTGCATCCTGTATCCAGCGGCCATTGACGAACAGGATGATCTCCTTGCGGTTGGAGCGCGTCAGGCTGGGCGGGCTGGCAAATCCGGTGACGGAGATCTCGCCCGCTGCAGGCGGGGGGTGAAGCTCAAGCATCGTCCGTGCTTCGTCAAGCCCGAAGACGCTGGCCATGGCCTCGCGCCTGTCGCCGCTGCCGCTCGAGCGCAGCACCGGGCGCCCGCCGACATCCAGCGCGAAACGCACCTGGGGGTAAGCCAGGGCGTAGCGTGAGACCACCAGTTCGATTTGACGTCGCTCCGTCAGTTCCGACTTGAGAAACTTCAGGCGCGCAGGAACGGCGAAGAACAGATCGTCGACCGTCACCGTTGTGCCAGGCGGCGCGCCGATAGGTTGGACCGTCCCGACGCTCCCGCCTTCAACATGCACCTGGGCGCCCTGGGCTTCGTCCGCGCTGCGGCTCGCCAGCGTGACCCGCGCGACGGAGGCAATCGAGGCCAGCGCTTCGCCGCGAAAGCCGAGGGTGGTGATGTGTTCCAGGTCCTCGGCCTGGGCCAGCTTGCTCGTGGCGTGACGCTCGAGGGCCAGAGCAATCTCGGCGGAGGGTATTCCGCGGCCGTCGTCCGTGACGCGTATGCGCCGCGTCCCGGCGGCCTCAATCTCGATGGCGATGCTCCGCGCACCGGCATCCAGCCCGTTTTCGAGCAATTCCTTGACGACCGAAGCGGGCCGCTCGACGACCTCGCCCGCGGCGATCTTGGCGGTCAACTCAGGGGGCAACAGGCGGATGGGCATCATGATTCGAGGAGAAAGAACAGGAGGTCGCTCTCGGCGGATTGCACATGAGGCTCGAGGCGCACGGGCCCGCTTCCGGCCAGGACGCTACTCGCCGAATTCAAGTTCAAAATCCGCCTGATCGTTCCAGGTTTCGGTCGGGATCAATTCAATCTCGCCGAACAGCTCGAATTGTCGGGCCACGACCTGGCGCCGTTTGACTAGTTCCAGCATCGCCAGAAAGGCCACCACCACTTCCATTTTGGTACGGAAGCCACGGATGACCCGGTTGAAGGCTGCTTTCCCATCGGCGCGAATGGCATCCGCGATGCGGCGGATCTGCTCGCGGATGGTCACCTTGGGCGCGCTGACCATCAGGTCCAGAGGCGGCGGCTCGGGCGAGCGGGAAAGCACGGCCGCCGCGGCCCGGGTCAGGTCGGCCAAGGTGACCGTGCTCAGGTCGAAGCGCGGCGGCACGCGCGGAGGCGGCGCCAGGCGGATGTAGCTGCGCAGCCCCAATTGCTCGCGATGGTGAAGGAACTCGGCCGAGCGCTTGAAGGCGCGGTAGAGGCGCAAAAGGCGGGCGAGCTCTTCGCCCGGGTCCTCCTCCCCCACTTCACGCTGTGGCGGACGCGGAAGCAAGGCCTCGCTCTTGATCTGCAGCAGTCGGGCGGCGATGACCAAGAAGCTGACCACTTCTTCCAAGTGGCGCTCCTGCATCGCTGCCAGATAGCCCAAGAATTGGTCGGTGACTTGAGCCAACGCCACACGCGTGATATCCAGCTCAGCCCGTTCGATGAGGTGCAACAGCAAATCGAGCGGCCCCTCAAACACGGGGAGCTGGACGGTGTAACTCGAATGGCTCAGGATTGTCTCGGGCATCGATCGACTCGGCTGGGTTCACCCGATTATACAATGCTCATCGCGCCTCACCGCATGGAGCGATTCGGTCGGTGGGTGGGACTTGGCTGCAATCCCACAGCGGCACCCCATGCCTCTCGACCCTCGCCCTATGCTCCTTGGCGGGCGCAACCGTAAGGCATGACCGGCGGGGAAAACCCGTGGCCGGGAGCAGCCGATCTCGCCGGACATCCAAAGGCCTGGAACGTGAGTGCCCATGGGGCATGCACTTGGCGGGCAGGGTCCGGCGAGGACGAATGGTCTGCGGGAGAAGTGACCGATATCCCATGAAAGAGCCGGAAAAAGGCGGGACAATGTGACCACCTCCGGACGGTCGAGCATTGCGGCGACGCAATCAAGCTCGGCCCTTCATGCGGGAGGCGCCACGCCAAGGGTCAAACATCACGACGAGAGAGAATCGCAGGAGTTTAAATGCCGCAGCCAATCCATGTAAGCGAAACCGATTTCGAGACTCTGGTATTGCGCGCGCCGATGCCAGTCGTGGTGGATTTCTGGGCGCCGTGGTGCGGGCCGTGCCGGATGATCGCCCCGGCCCTAGAGAAGCTGGCCGAAGAATTCGACGGCCGGCTGCTGGTGGCCAAAGTCAATACCGACGAGCATCAGAGCCTGGCCGAGCGATATGATGTCCACGGCATCCCGACCCTGATCTTCTTCCGTCAGGGCGAGCCGGTGAACCGCCAGATGGGAGCTCTTCCGGAGGCGATGCTGCGTGAGGTCTTCGAGACCTTCCTTACGCCGACGGCCTGAGGCAGGCATTGCCGCTGCACGAGACGCAGGCCCCGGCGGAATGCAAGGTGCGGCCAGTGGGCCAAGGCAAACCGGGTCTTGCTGGGGAGCCGCGAATGTGCTAAAATCTCCATAGGTTTCTCTCGGTTGAGGTCGTCGGTTTCAGAAAAGTGGGTGTCCCCCACTTTTC
>MGOA01000128.1:1454-6643 GCA_001796965.1 Chloroflexi bacterium RBG_16_64_43 | reverse complement strand
CGACTGATATCCATCCCGCCCTTTGTGCTGCCCTTAGGATAGGCCACCCACATCGCGCCGGAGGCGGCCAGATACTTCTTCAGCCTGGGTAGCCGCGCTTTCATCTCCTTGCGCGATTTGACAAACACTTGCAGCACATCGATCTCTTTGGCCGCTCTCACCATGCGCGTGGCGTCCTTGGGCAGCGGTCCGAGCAGGCGGGCGTACCCGGGGGGAGCGCCGAGGATCAGTACACGCGCACCGGGACGAATCAGCATCTTCTGCGCTACCGTCTTGGCTGCCATGCGCAAGTCCTCGTGAGGCCGCCTACCAACCGATTTCGGTCACCATCGCCGGGTGGTCGGAGGCTGGGCCGGTGATATAGCGCGAATCGAGGATCGTCGTCCCCGGTGAAACGAAGATGTGATCGATGCGGTCGGCCGGATCGATCTGCGAGGGATTGCCGCCTAACCCCCAGCGCGTAAGCCAGGAGTCTTCAAGCGCGGCAGTGGTCAAGCGGTATTGTTCGGTATCCGGGCGGAAATTGAAATCGCCCATGGCTACGAGGCGGGTTTGGCCGGTTATCGCGGCGAGTAGCTGCTCCTGTTGGATGATCGGTCCCCCGTTGCCAAGGTGTGTGACGACCACGCTGAAGGGCTGGCCCGAAACGGTGATGTCGGCCAGGATGGCCGCCGTCTGCTCGCCGAGGCTGTACATGAAAACGGTGCGCGGGTTCTCGATCGGGTAGCGCGAAAGCAGCGCGATGCCAAAGGTGCCGGTCACCGTGGTGGGACCGTAGTATGAATACATGTCCAGAGCGTCGGCCATGGTTCGAACCACGTCCGCGTTTCCACCCGCGATGCGCGCCGTGTCGCTCTCCTCCAGGCCAAGCAGGTCGGG
This sequence comes from Chloroflexi bacterium RBG_16_64_43, assembly GCA_001796965.1. Classification (GTDB taxonomy): domain Bacteria; phylum Chloroflexota; class Anaerolineae; order Anaerolineales; family RBG-16-64-43; genus RBG-16-64-43. The sequence goes on along the minus strand of MGOA01000128.1, from coordinate 5,764 downwards.
ATTCATCTCGCGGATCACCTGCAATTGGCCGGCGTAGTTGCGCTGCCCATTGGCATCGTATCCCTGCTGGATGTTGTAGGTCATGACGCGCAGGCTGTTCCCCTCGGCTGCAGACGCAGCAGGGTCGGCGCCGATGAATCCAACCGCAAGCACGGCCAGCACCGCCACAGCGAGGCTCTTGGCAGCGGTCAGCCGCCCGAACAGCCTCCAGGTCCCGCTCTGCGCTTCGGGCGCGAGGGCGGAGGGCAGCGCCAATGCCGGCAGTGCGCATGCCGCCCCGGCGATCAGATACACCAGCCAGAATCGATCGCGGAAAAGCGGCCCGACGACCGGGAAGTAGTCGTACACAGTTGTGAACACTTGCAAGAAGATCATGACCAGAAGATAAAGCGAGGCGATCAGCCAGGCCAGCCCGCCGCTGCGCGGCGAGGATGGGCGCTGCATCAGACCCACAGCAAATCGTTCTGCGTCGATCATGAGGGTCGGGGCGAGGACCAGAGTGAGGTAAAGCAGCAGGTCTCCAACCAACCCGGCGGGCGGTGCGCCCCGTGGGAAACCGCCGGGCTCTTTGGGGAAGGGGATCTGGTGCACGGCGATCGTCGCGACCAGCGCCGCAACAAACAGCAGGTTGAGCACGAAGAGCCAGCCTCGTCCTAAGCGCACCACGTAGGACGGCCAAAGCAGGCGCACCGCGACGTAGCAGGCCATGGCGAGCGCAAGGACCGCGACAACTGCGGGGTATGAGCCCTCGGTCCAGCGCGCAATTACTGCCGGACTGGTGAAAGCGAAGTAAAGCAGAACGAGCACACCCATCGAGCCGAGGGCCATGAGCAGCGTGCGCCCAAACCCGAGCCGGGGGGTGCCTGTCGCCGCTGTTGCAGGCTGAAGCGGGCTGCCGCGTTTGACGACCGCCAGGCATAGGATCCCCAGCGCGGCCAGCAGCCAGCCCGCCCATTGGAACGGCGGGAGAAGGGTGATATCGCTGCCGGAACCAAGCGCGCGCAACAATATCGAAAGCAGAACCGAGAGAGCCAGCCCGGATCCCCATTCGGGCCCTGTCGCCGCGATGAAAGACGTCCGCAGGATTTCCGGCAAGAGAATCAGGAATAGGGCGAGACCGAGGCCCGAGAGGATCATGCGCCCGCGGGTGTCGAGCAAACCCTCGGCGACGCGTGCCACGAGGACGAGCGCGGTGAGTGAAACGAGCGCCGGGTGCGGCAGCCCGCGTCGCGGAATGAGCAACAGAATCGGCGAGAGCAGTAGCGCGACGCAGACGATCTCGGGCGGGATGCCCGTGCCCATCAGGCCGAAGGCGTAAACGGTCTCGACGAATTCGGCGAGCAATTGGAAGAACGCCAGGAACAGGATCGCAATGAGCGCCACGCGAACGAAGCCGAGCACGATGCTGCGGCCTTGCGCTGAGATGTTCATCTAAACCTCCGTGTGCCTGGACGGCGAGACCGCGCGTTCGCGCGGTTTCATCGATCGTGCGAGGTGTTGCCCCGGCGGATGATGTGCCCCGGGCGCGGCACCCACGCCGGCACCTCGCGCGCCCAGGCCTTCCACGCTTCCCCGAACTCGGCCGAGAGCAGCGCCTCTTCGCGGCGGGCGCGCACGATCAGGCCGAACATGCAAATGGCAAACACGAGCATCGTCCATGTGCGGTAGAGGAGCAGGCCGCCCGAAAAGGTGAGTATGACCGCGAGATACATGGGGTGGCGCACAAGGCGGAACGGGCCGCCGGTCACCAGACGGCGCTCGGCCTGCAGGCGCACGCCGGACCCAAAGGAAGGCGCAAACATTTTGCCCAGGGTGACCCCTCCCCACAGATAGAGGCTCAAACCCAGGAGGAAGAGGAACAAGCCGAGCAGCAAAGCCGCCAGACGCCAGAGGGGTGTAAGTTCGATCGGCAACGGCCGCCACAACACAACGCCTGCGCCCAGGAAGAGGACCGTGCCCGCAATCAGGAACGGCCAGCGCAGAAAACGCGCGCCGGACCCTACTTCCAGCGCGGGGCGGCGCTCCGTCGCGAGCACCATGCTCACGACAGCAACCGCAAGCGTGGCCAGCCCAAGCAATGCGCCCAGGCGGCCCGCCCAAACCTCCAAATTGGTTAGGAGACTTTCGAAAGCCATCCGCCGCCTTGCCTCCCGACGGTGCGGAGCGTCACGCGAGAACCGCCCGTGTGCCCGCTGGCGACGCCGCGTGGTGGAGAATCGTCAGGGCCCAGTATCGCACCGTGCAGGCGGGTTGGCAACGCCGGTGATGGGCCGAAGGTGAGGTTGGAAGCCAGTGATACGACGAGCCTGCCTCAATTCACGGCGCTGAGGGTGAAGGTAGGTGCTTCTTGCGCCCAACCCAAAGCGCAACGGCGGCCAGCAGCAACACCGCCAACCCGCCGGCCGTCAAAGCCATAGCCGGGAACCCTATCGCCGCATAGACCATGCCGCTCAACAGCGAGGCCAGCGCGGAGGCAAGCCCGACGAGCAAATCGTTCACGCCCTGAGCGCGTGCTCGCTCGGCGGGGGAGAGCTGGTCCGCTAGAAGAGCGGAGCCGCCGACGAAGCACAAGTTCCAACCGAGGCCCAGCAGAAAGAGGGAGAGCGCAAGGGGCACCAGGTCGGGCGAGAGAGTCGCGCTCCAGCAAGCCACGACGAGCATCCCCGAACCCAGAAGAATGGTTGGCCCGCGCCCCCAACGGTCGGCGAGCGCGCCGGAGATGATCGAGAAGGCGAACATGCCCACGGTGTGGGCGGAGATCACTGCCGAAACGTGGCCGAGCGAATGATCGTGCGATCGCATGTGCAGCGCGGTGATCACCATGATCGCGACCATGATCATCTGGCCGAAGATCATCGCCAGCATGGCAACCTGCGCCGCGGGCTGGCGCACAATGACCCGCATCGGCCGCGCGTCTGCGGAGATGGCGCGACTTCCCGGAAAGTCCTTGGCGACCTGGCGCCCGATCTCGCGCGGATCGGGGCGCAGCCAAACGAAGATGACTCCCGCTGCCAGCAGCAACATGATCAGGCCCACGGCGTAGGGCCCGGCCAGCGCATCAAACCCAGCCCGCAGCCCAAGAGCGCCGGAGGGCGCAACCAGCAGCGGTCCTGCAATCGCCCCGACCGTACCGCCGATCACAACGTATGAAATGGCGCGCCCACGCTGATGAGGCGGATGGACCTCGGCCGCGGCGAAGCGCCCCAGCCCGAGCGCGGCGTTCGCCAGACCCATCAACCCCATTCCGGCCAGGAACGCCAACATGCCGCCGCCAACGATGGCGGCAAAAGCCACACCTGAGCCGATGACACCGATGAGCAGCCCCAACGCCAATCCGTTGCGGCGCCCGATGCGGTCCATGAGCAGGCTCCACAGCGGAGCCGCAAGCGCACCGCCCAGCAGGTTCACTGCCGAGGGAAAGCCGGCGTAGGCGGCGCTGCCGCCCAGGCGGGCACCCAGAATCGAACTGAGGGTGGCCGCCGAGATGAATGAGGCCGACCCAAGGCTCTGAGCGGCGAATAAGGTCCAAGTGATCTTGCGTGCGGAGCGAGCCAGGGATTCCATTGAGATCCTTGACAGAACATGACGGCAATCAGATGGCGAAAGTCCGATTATACGCCCAGGGGTCGGCCAGTTCTGCCCGGTTCATATCCCTGGAGCGGCAGATGGTCGGAGTTCTGCGGACAATCGCTCGTCTCACGCGCTTGTGGTGAATTAGGGGAGGGGCTCGGCCGGGGCGAGGGACTCCGACGTCGCCTGGCAATCAGGCGCGCTGGACGTACATCGCGGAGGCAGGTCGCGGGCCGCCGTACTCCCCGCGGAACTCCTCCGGCATGAGCGCGGCCAGTTCATGCATGAGTTCGTTGAGCATTTGCTCGCGCACTTCGCGCGTGGCCCGCGCGCCGCGCGCCTCGAGGCGCAGCGGCTGGCCAACAGCCAGCCGGAAGTCTGTGCGCCGCAGCCGGCGAAGATTCTCCTTGTAGTGTTCTCCGCCGACATAGGCAATGGGCAGCAGCGGCGCGCCGCTATGCAGCGCCAGGGTCACGACGCCCGCGTGAGCCACCTGCAAGCGGCCATGCCCGCTGCGCGTTCCCTCGGGTGAGATGAGCAGAATGTGGCCTTGGCGCAGACGCTCGATGCCTGCGCGCAGCGCGGTGATATCCGGTTCGCCGCGGTGCAATGGAATCGACTCGCACGCATCGAGCAGCCACCCAATGAGGCGGTTCTTCCAGCGGTCGGCATAGGCCAGCCCGTGAAGCGGGCGCGGATGCAGCCGGGTGTAGATGATCGGGATTTCGAGCACATTGACG
>MGOA01000128.1:0-1417 GCA_001796965.1 Chloroflexi bacterium RBG_16_64_43 | reverse complement strand
GCGCCAGCTGCGCATCGTCGATGCGGCACATGAGCGAGGTCAGGCCGCGAAAGAAGACGACAACCAAACGCTGGCGCAGTTTCATGCGGGCCGCCCCGGTACGGCGCTGACCACCTCGAGTTCGCGCGGCAGGAGCTCGATGTCGAGCCGCGTCCCGTTTTCGCAGATGATCTCGCCGTCGGTCTGGCGGGCAGCACACCCCGCTCAGCGATGATGGCAATGCGCCGGGCGCGGCTCATGGTGATCTCGGGTTGGGTACCCTGCGTGCCGTGCAGGAAGTGAGGGATCATCCCCAAGATGCGCAGGCGGCCCACCTCATGCGCGATGCACATGTCGAACAGGCCGTCGTCGGGCAGCGACTCGGGCGCCATCCAGAATCCGCCGCCCAGTCGCCGCCCGTTCATCACCGAGACGAGCAGCACCGGCTGGGTCAGGCTGCGCCCATCCATTTCGATGCGCACCAATGGGCCCTTGTAATAGAGGAAGATGGTTCGCATCACGGCGATGAAGAAGCTGACAAACCCGCCGTAGCGCGGCAGCTTCATCACCTCGATGGTGGTGATGGCGTCGAAGCCGACCCCGACGCAGTTGCCGAAGAAGCGCCCCTCGGGGAAAATGCCGCCCGTCACGCGTCCAATGTCGATCGGCCGCAGAAAGCCGGCGGCGAGCGTATCGCACGCAGCGCTCAGGTCCTTGGGCACGCCAACCGTATGCGCAAAGTCGTTGCCGCGGCCGATGCCGAGGACGCCGAGGGCAGAAGTCGTCCCGCGTAGGCGTTTGGCCTGCATCAGGCCGTTGATCACTTCATTGGAGGTGCCGTCACCGCCGGCCGACACCACCACGCCTGCGCCGGCGAGGGCCGCCTCGCGTGCCAAATCAATAGCGTGGCCGCGGCGCTCGGTGCGTACCAGGTCGAACTCGAGCCCGATGTGGCGGCAAAGCGCTTCCACCCGCGGGATGGCGCGAGCGGCCGAGCCGTGCCCGGCCGCGGGATTGGCGATGATGAAATACCGTTTGGGCGCCATCGCAATACCTCCACCAAGCGTGTGGATTCTATTCGATAATCCAATAGGGGGAGGCGGGCAGGGAGACCCGGAGGAGGGCATAGCATGCCTTGCCACGTCCCACGGGCGTGCGGTATGGGCATGGTGACCGCGTTGGGCCGAGCCGCATCGCGTGTCCGCGTTGTTGTCACCTACTCCTCGAGGTGAGAGGGGTGATGTATCTGCGCTCCTCCGGCGCGACTCGTCAGTCCCGGTTGGGGCATGCCATGGCGTGCCCGTGTGGCGAAGTGACATTGTCAGTCGACGCATTCGACGACATGGGCCTGCCCATGAGGAACTCCAAAACTGCCGCGCCCCGCAGAACGGCGCTCGCCATGATACGGACTCTCGCCGTCATTGCGAGGAGCGTCAGG
>MGOA01000127.1 GCA_001796965.1 Chloroflexi bacterium RBG_16_64_43 | reverse complement strand
GGAAGTTGAATTCGTCGCTCTCCACCTCGCGGCTGCGGTAGACCTGGAAACCCATCTCGGCCCAGATCGCCAGGATTCGGCGCAGCACTTGCGACGAGGGATGCAGCCGGCCGCGCAGCGGGGGCCGCCCGGGCAGGGTCAGGTCGAGCTTCTCGGAGGCCAGCGCCTGTTCGAGTCCCTGCAGGCGCAACGCTTCCTGCTTGACCGACAGCGCGGCTTCCAGAGCTTGCTTGGCCTGGTTGGCAGCGCGGCCGGCGGCCGGGCGTTCGGTTGCAGGCAGCGACCCCAGATCGCCCAGGAAGTTCATCAGCGGGGAATGACGCCCAAGGTGCGCCACGTGCCAAGCCGCCAGGCTCTCGCTCGAGCGTACCTCGTCCAGGGCACGCAGCGCAGACTCACGCATCCCCTCAATCGATTCGGCCATCCGGCCTCCTTAAAACGAAATGCCCCGTCCGCTCAGGGACGGGACATGGCCCGCGGTACCACCCTGATGAGCCCGGCCGATGCATGGCAGGCACCGTAGGGCTCGCTCATTGCCCGCCGCCGGTGAGCGGCGAGGGGCTCCTTCGCTAACGGGAGGAATCCGGCCCAAGCTACTGTTCGCGTGGTCATCAGGCGTTCGGCCATCGCGAGGGTTCACCTGGGCAGCTCAGGAGGGAACTTCGGCGGCGTCGATCCGGGCCGGGCTTGCAGTCGTGGCCACAGCCTCCCTGTCGGCATGGCGCCGCGTACTTTCCTCCGTCACAGCCATTTCTGGCGCCTATTATCTCCGATCCCTGTCACCTGTCAAGCGAGTCCAGCCGGCCGCGCCCCGACGGCGGGCCGGACTCGGCCTGCAATTCCATTTGACACCCACCCCGAGTGGAATTACACTCGCCGCACGCGTCGACGAGGAGGAGAATATGTCCAGCGGACAATTGCGCTTGGTCATGCGCAGCGGCCCCACGCCAGGCAAGGTGTTCGAACTGAACAAAGAAATCGCCACGATCGGGCGGGAGGCCTCGGCCGATATCGTCATCGCCGATCCCGAAGTGTCTCGCGCCCACGCACGGCTGGTTCTCAAGCAAGGCGGGGTAATCATCGAGGATTTGGGCTCGACCAATGGCACTTTCGTCAACAAGCAGCGCATCACCGCCCCGCGCGCCATCTCCCCAGGCGATGAAATCACGCTGGGCGAAAGCATCGTTCTAGGCGTCGAGACCGAGGGGGTTGCGGCCACCGTTGTCGCCGCCTCCGCCAAAGTCCCGCCGGCACCCCGCACAGCCGCGGCCATGCCTCAGGCTGCCCCTGTACCTCCTCCACCCGTGGCGGCCGCCGCCCCGGTCGAGAAGAAGGGCGGGGGACGACGGATGCTTTGGATTGGGTGTGGCTGCTTGCTCCTCCTGGCGTGCGTGGTGGCCGCCGGGATTGCCTGGTATATCGACTCCAATAATCTGTATTGCGCCTGGCTGGGAGTCGGCTGCTTCTAAGCGCCGGACCAACAAGGTTCCGCCTTCCTGCACAATCGGCGCCTCCCGCGCGCGTTGAGATGGGCATGATCCGCTTCCCGCTCAACCTGCACAACGGGAGGCGCCTGTGCATCTGATCAGCCTCCAGGGGGAACAGCGGTCGCTCTGCCTTCCGCTCTCCCAACCCCTCGGCGTACCGTCCGGATGTGAACGCGAGGCTGAAACTAGCCCCTTGCACGGCAAGGCCCCTGAATCCCGCGCGCGAGGTTTCTCGGGGCAAACGGAGGACCGATGAACATGAGGGCTTGGAAGCTTTCTGCGCTGGGGCCCGCCTGGCGCTGGGTTGGGTTGGCACTGCTTCTGGCCGCGGGCATCCTCGTGGCGTTGCTCATCCCGCGCCCGGTGGTCGGAACCATCTATCTCAACACTCCAATCGAGGCGGTGAGCGCGCGGGAAGTGATCGCCCAGATCGACGAAGCCCGCAACAACCCGCGAGTGCGCGCGGTGGTCTTGGTGCTCGACAGCCCCGGCGGCACGGTGGCCGACACCGAAGCCGTGTATCTCGAGCTGGCGCGCCTGCGCGGCGCCAAGCCGGTGGTCAGCACGATCGGCACCATGGCCGCCAGCGGAGCTTACTACCTAGCCGTAGGTAGCGACTTTATCTTCGCCATGCCCACCTCGCAGGTGGGCAACGTGGGCGTCATCGGCAGCCTGCCGCCGCGGCCGTCGGTGGTTGAAGACGTCGCCTCGACCGGCCCGTATAAACTGTTTGGCGGTCCGCGTGATTCCTTTCTGCGTCAACTAGAAGCCGTAAAGGTCGGGTTCATTCAGGCAGTCAGCCTTGGGCGCGGAGAGCGGCTGATGCTCACTACCGAAGAGATTGCCCGCGGCGAGATCTATCTGGGCAGCGATGCCCTGCGGCTCGGATTGGTGGATGCCTTGGGCGGCCCATCGCAGGCCGCGGCTCATGCCGCGCGGATGGCCCACATCGCACACTATGCCGTGGCTGACCTGCGCGAACTGGCCGGGCTGCCCGCGGCGACGTTCGTGCCCTTCTTCTATATGGCCGAGGATGGACGTGCCACGGCCTACCCGCTGGAGGCCGGCCTCTTCTTGCTTTACGTTCCGCCGGCAGAGGGGAGGCAGCCATGACCCGCCGCCTCACGTTGCTTGGGCTGGCCCTGCTGGTTGTGCCCGCTCTCGTGCGCGGGCTGTGGTTCTATCAAGGCGTCTATTGGCGCCGCTCACCTGTGTCTACGCCGGAGTACGCCTCATTCACGGTCCCGCTGCCGCCGCTCTCCACAGCCGAAGCGCCCGCTGCACGCAACGCGTCGCCAGGCGCGCATGTGCTCGTCGATCAATCCCACGCCAACAACTTCCTGGCCGCCGAGCTCGAGCCGCTCTTGCGCGAAGTGAGCGCGCACGGCGGGCAAGTGGAATTCCTGACCTCCAGTGACTCCGGCAGCCTGGCCACCCGTCTGGCCGCGGCAACCGCCTTGGTCGTGGCTGCGCCCAATGCGCCGTTCATGCGCGACGAGGTGCAGCGGATCGAAGCCTTCGTCGGGCGCGGCGGGCGGGTGCTGGTGCTCACCGACCCGACTCGCGGGTCGCCGCAGTACGACAGCTACTACTCCGATACGAGCACGCCCCTCGACGACTCATCCGCCGCCAACACGCTGCTGGCGCCGTTCGAGATCACCGTCGCCGACGATTATCTCTACAACCTGAATGAGAACGAAGGCAACTTTCGGAATGTGCTGCTGACCCACTTTGCTGCCTCGCCGCTCACGGCGGATCTTGGCCGCGTGGCTTTCTACGCTGCGCACTCGATCGCCTCACCCACCGGGCTGGCGCTCATCTATGCGGACGAGAACACACTTACTTCGCGCACCGACCGCGGCGGAGATCTGGCCGCAGCCGTGCTGGCGGCCAACGAACGCGTGCTGGTCATCGGCGACCTGACCTTCCTCGCGCCGCCCTACGATCATGTCGCCGACAACGCCCGCTGGATATCCAACTTGGCCAGCTTCCTTCTGGGAGGCGAGCCCTCGCGCGCCCCGACAGACTTCCCATACATCTTCTCCGGCCCAGTCGTGGTCCAGGCGCTGGGCGAGCTGGAGATGTCGACCGATCTGATCACCGCGCTCTCCTCCCTGCAGTCCGCACTGGACGAGTCGGGTTTGGCGCTGACGATTTCCGAGAGCCCCAAGGCCACGGCCAACCGGATCGTGCTGGCCACCTACGCCGACCAGGAGGAGTTGAGCCCCTTCCTTGGCGGGTTCGAAATCGGCTTGCCCGGCGCGGACGGTGACCCACTCGGCACCGGGGAGCTGCAATTGCCGGGATGGCGCACGCTGGATGCCTCAGCGGTGGGTCTGATGCTCGTCGCTCGCAATGAAGGCCAGACCACGCTGACCCTGATCGGCGCGGATGCCTCCGCGTTGATCGAGTTGATCTCGGCTCTGGCGACGCATGATTTCTCGATGTGTATCGGCCAGGAGGGGATCGCGGCCTGCGCGACCGGCCCTGCCGACCTGGCTTCGCTCGATTTCGCCTTTGCCGACAACGACTTCACCGCACTAGACGGCGGGTTGCCCTAGGATCGGCATAGTCTGCGCTTTCGGAGAATCACATCGCCGCGTCGATCCGACGCGGCGATGTCTTTCTCAGAAGGCGAAAGAGCGGAGGCGATCCGGTCAGCGCAGGAGCGGCACCAGGCCAACCACCAGGTAATACCCGATAGCCGCCCCGACAATCCACGAGTCGATTCGGTCGAGCGCGCCACCGTGGCCGGGTAGAAGGGTGCCCGAGTCCTTGACCCCCACCTCGCGCTTGAGCATGCTGACTGCCAGGTCGCCGAGGGTGCCCAATGCCCCTAGCAGCGAGCCAATGACCAGACCGCTCACCAGCCCCACGCCGCTGCCAGGGGGCGCGGCAATCTGCCACAGCAGGCTGAGCAGCCCCGAGCCCAGCCCGCCGCCGACGATCGAGGCGGCGTAGCCCTCCCACGTCTTGCGCGGGCTCAGGCGCGGACTCATGGGATGGCGCCCAAAACGCCGGCCGAAACTGAAGGCCGCTGCGTCGCCTAACCACACCCCGGTTAGCGCCACCAGCAGCCACCACTCGCCGGCCGGAAGGGCGCGAAGTGAAATGAAGTAGGCTCCAAACCATCCGAGGTAAACGATCCCGGCGACGGTCACGGCGAAGTCGGTGGCAGCCCGCGCCGAGCCGCGCTCGTAGGCGCGCAGGTACCAGGCCACAGCGCTCAGCAAGATGAGTGTGAGGATCAGGCCGATGTGGTCGAATCCAAAGAAGTGGCGGGCGACGAGCAGCGTGAGCGCCCCGCCGGCCACCAGCCAGCGGGAGGGCGCCAGCCCCGTGCGCGCGAACAGGTCGGCGTACTCAAGGGCGGCCAGCACAACCAGAACGGAGATGATCAGCAACAAGGGCACGCCGCCGATGGCGATGAGCCCCAGACCGATGGGCAGGAGCAACAGGGCGATCACCAGGCGGTCGGGCAGCATGCTGTCAGCTACCCGTGGAGGGAGCGACGCGGCCGAAGCGCCGATCGCGCTGGCTGAACTCCCACAACGCTTGGCGTAATTCCTCTTTACCGAAGTCGGGCCAATAGACCGGGGTGATAAACCATTCGGAGTAGGCAGCTTGCCAGATGAGGAAGTTGCTGATGCGCAACTCGCCCGAAGTGCGGATGATCAAGTCGGGGTCCGGCGTGCCGGCGGTATATAGGTAGCGGCTCAACAGCTTCTCGTCGACCGCCTCGGCCGGCACGCCCTCGGCGATCATGCGCTGCACAGCATGCACAATTTCATCCCGCCCGCCGTAATTGAAGGCCACGTTCAACGTCAGGCGGCTGTTGTCCTTGGTCAGGTCGATGGCTTCGCGTACTTTGCGCTGCAAGAAGGGCGAGATGCCCTCCAGCCGCCCGATGTGGCGCAACTGCACGCCGTTGCGGTGCAGTTCGTTCAATTCGCGGCCGAGCATATCTTCGATAATCGAGAGCAGCCCCTGCACCTCCTCTTCAGGACGGCCCCAATTCTCGGTGGAGAAGGCGTACAGCGTGAGATATCGAATGCCGAACTCGGCACACGCCTGGATGATGCGGCGCAGGTTTTCGGTGCCGGCGCGGTGACCGGCCAGGCGTGGCAGGTTGCGCGCGGTGGCCCAGCGCCCGTTGCCATCCATGATAATTGCAACGTGCTGTGGGATCTTGCCCGGCAACCCCTCCGGCACCGGTGTGCCGGGGGTCTCTGCGCGAGGGGTCGTCGTACCCAAGGGTCGCTCCATGGAGTCCGTGGCTGCGCCAGCCGTGGCGCGCCTCAGACCTCCATGATCTCCGTTTCTTTACGCTTCACGAGGTCGTCGATCTTCTCGACCATCTTGTCGGTCATCTTTTGCAAGTCTTCTTCGCCGCGCTTGAGATCATCTTCGGAGATGAGTTTCTCTTTTTCGAACTCACGCAGGTCGTTGTGCACGTCACGCCGCACATTGCGCACGGCCACCCGCGCCTCCTCCGCCCGGTGGTGCGTGGCCTTGACCAATTCACGGCGCCGCTCTTCGGTGAGAGCGGGAATCATCAGGCGGATGAGCTTGCCGTCATTACCAGGGGTCAGCCCCAGGTCGGAGGCCAGGATGGCGCGCTCAATGTTCTTGAGCGAACCGGGATCGAAGGGCTTGATGGTCAGCAAGCGCGGTTCAGGCGCCGATATGGTCGCCAATTGCATGAGCGGAGTGGGTGTACCGTAGTACTCCACTTCCAGCTTCTCGATGAGGGCCGGGCTGGCACGCCCGGTGCGCAGCGTGGCCAGGCTCTCCTCGAGGATCTTGGTCGCCCCTTTCATCCGCCCCTCAGCCTCGGACAGTGCCTCTTTGACCATGTGCAACTCCTGAGGAATGGGCGCGGGAGTCGCGCGAAGCGGCCTCCGCGTTCTCCAAGGATAACCCAAAAGGATGAATCCGGTAAACCACTCAGGTGCTTGCACGACGCGGCCGGCCCGAGGCGCAGGGCGATCGCTCCTCCGGCCTCAATCGGCCGCAATTCGCGTGCCGACGCGTTCGCCGCGCACCGCGCGTTCCAGGCTGCCCGTCTGCCACAAGTCGAGCACCAGGATGGGCAGATTGTTGTCCATGCACAGAGAGATGGCGGTGCTGTCGATGACGCCCACGCGCCGATTGAGGGCTTCGATGTAGGTCAGGTGGTCGAAGCGATGGGCGGAGGGAACCTGCTGGGGGTCGGCGTCATAGACGCCATCCACTTTGGTGGCTTTGATCAGGACGCCCGCGCCCACTTCCATGGCCCGCAACGCGGCCGCCGTGTCGGTCGAGAAGTACGGGTTACCCGTGCCCCCGCCGAAGATGACCACTCGCCCCTTCTCCAGGTGGCGGATCGCACGGCGGCGGATATAGGGCTCGGCGACCGCCCGCATTTCAATGGCGGATTGAACGCGGGTGATGACCTTAAGGCGCTCGAGGGCGTCCATCATGGCCAGCGCGTTGATGACGGTGGCCACCATGCCCATGTAATCGGCCGTGGCGCGTTCCATGCCGCGTGCCATGCCGCGCGTGCCGCGCCACAAGTTGCCGGCGCCGATAACCACGCCCACTTGCACGCCCAGCTCTTGAACCCCGCGAATGCGCAGGGCCAGGTCGTCGACGCAGGCCGGGTCGATGCCGGTGCCCTCGGGCCCGGCCAACGCCTCGCCGCCCAGCTTGAGTAGGATGCGTTCGAATTGCAGAGTCATCCATGCCTCCTCAACGCCAGGGTTGCCCACAGCCGCCCGGCACCGTGCCCGGTGCGGCCGATGAGAAAACGGGTCAGCCTTCCGGCTGACCCGCGCCAATCTATTCGGCGGTCTCTCCGACCTCCCAGCGCGTAAAGCGCCGGATGAGGATGTTCTCTTTGGTGGTGCTGATGGCCTCTTTGAGCAGGTCGCCGACAGTGCGCTTGTCGTCGCGCACGTACGGCTGGCGCAAGAGGCAGGCCTCGGTGTAGAACTTCTCGAGCATGCCCTCGGCGATGCGATCCCAAACGTTTTCAGGTTTGCCTTCGTCGCGCGCGCGCTCGCGGGCCTTCGCCCGCTCGGCCTCCAGTGCCTCGGCCGGCACATCCGCCACGTCGACGTAGCGCGGGTTGGCCGCCGCAACCTGCAGCGCCACTTCGTGGGCAAAGCGGCGGAACTCCTCGGTCCGGGCCACGAAGTCGGTTTCGCAATTGACTTCGACCATCACCCCTACCCGCCCGCCGCCGTGGCTATAAAGGTCGAGCACGCCCTGGCGCGCTTCACGATCGGCGCGCTTGGCGGCGGCCGCCAATCCCTTCTCGCGCAGGTAGATAACCGCTTTCTCGAAATCACCCTTTGTCTCGAGCAATGCCTTGCGGCAGTCGAGCACCCCGGCGCCGGTGGCTTCCCGCAGTTGTTTGATCTGGGCAGTATTGATTTCCATGGCCGGGCTCACTTGGCTTCCGCAGGTGCCGCAGGGATTTCGCCCTCGCGCATCTTGGCCAGCGTGGCCTCGCCGAGCAGTTCCTCGTCCTTGGGCTCGGGGGCAGCCTCCTCGGCCGGCTCCCGATCCTTGCGCAGCGCGCGCCCTTCGACCACCGCATCCGCCATCTTGCCGGTCAGCAGGCGAATGGCGCGGATGGCGTCGTCGTTGGAGGGGATGATGTAATCGATGCCGCGCGGATCACAGTTGGTGTCCACCAGCGCCACCACCGGGATGCCGAGGATATTGGCCTCGTGAATGGAGGTCTCTTCGCGAAAGACATCCACCACGAAGATCAGCGAAGGCAGCCCGCTCATGCGGCGCAGCCCGCCCAGGCGCTGGCTGAGGCGCGCCATGCGCCGACGCAGCATCAGGCCTTCCTTCTTGGTGATGCGCCCGAAGTCGCCGGAGGATTCCATTCTCTCCAAGCGGTCGAGTTCGTCGAGGCGCTCTTTGATGGTGCGCCAATTGGTGAGCGTCCCGCCCAGCCAGCGATCGACGACGAAGGGCATCTCGCACCGCGTGGCTTCGGTCTCGATCGTATCCTGGGCCTGGCGCTTGGTGCCCACGAACAGCAGCGTGCCGCCCGCGGCCACGATGTCGCGCACCATGGCATAGGCGGTCGAGAGCGACGACAGCGTTTGCTGCAGGTCGATGATGTGGACGCCGTTGCGTTCGGTGAAGATGTAGGGCTTCATCCTGGGGTGCCACTTCTCGGTGCGATGGCCGAAGTGCACCCCAGCCTCGAGGAGGGATTTCAGCGAAACGAGTGCCATGAGAACTCCTTTGCGTTCAACCTCCGCGGTTTCACCCCCGCCCGCTCGCTCCGCAGCCGCTATCGCTGAGGAGCACGCACGAGCAAGTCCACCGCGTGTGAGATGGCCCTCGGTGAGGGCCGCCCCATTCGGGGCAGAAATTCTCCCGCCTCTGGGCGGGAGTGAACGGCAGTATACCATGCCCCGCGCAGGCCGTCAAAAGCAGCCACTCCGCCGGAGCGCGCCTCGCGTGCGGCCGAATCCGCCTGTGAGTTTGCAGAAGAAAGGCAACCGGCGCTCGCCCCCTCCCTCGATCCGCAGGCAGGCCCCCAATTCCTCCACCGGCGAGCAGGCACCTCGATGCGTGGGAGGCAATCCGGGGAGGGGGCAGCGGTTGAAGAGGAATGCCTTTTCGCAGCCTGCTATAGGAGCGAGACCGGGTCCACGTCCAGGGTGCAGTTGTCTGGCAGCTCCGCCGGGATGACCTGCCTTGGGTGCGGCCCGCGCACCACGACCTGCCAGCGAAAACGGCCCGCCTCGCGCTCAAAGAAGCAGGGTGCCGGTCCAACGATTTCGGTTTGACGATGCTCGCCCGCGGTGATTGCGGCGCGCACTGCGCCTGCCAGCACTTCGGCCGCCTGCTGCGCCTGAGCACGAAGGTTAGCCGTGATGATCAACCGTATCAGGCGGGTGAAGGGCGGGTAACCGAGCCGCCGCCGCTGCTCGAGTTCGGTGCTGGCGAACCCGTCGTAGTCCTGCGCAGACGCGAGTCGGATCGCGTAGTGATCCGGCTGGAAGGTCTGCAGAATGGCGCGGCCGCCGCGCGGGCTGCGCCCGGCGCGGCCAATAACCTGGGTGAGCACCTGAAAGGTGCGCTCGCTGGCGCGAAAGTCCGGCAAGAAGAGACCGACCTCGGCCAGGATGACCCCGACCAGCGTCACGCGCGGCAGGTCGAGACCCTTTGCCACCATCTGCGTTCCCACCAAGATATCGGCCCGACCAGCCGCGAAGTGCTCGAGCAAGATCTCATGCGCGTCCTGGGTGCGGGTGGTGTCCACATCCCAACGCAAAACACGCGCGCGCGGAAAGTGGCGCAGCACGTCTGCCTCCACCCGCTGCGTGCCCACCCCTAGCGGGCGCAGGGCATCGCTCGAGCAGTTGGGGCAGCGAGAGGGGAGGCTGCGTTGATAATTGCAGTGGTGGCAGCGCAGGCTCCCGCGCGCCTCATCCCTGCCGGCCGCCGGCGCGGCAGCGTGGAAGGTGAGCGGCAGCCCGCAGCGCGGGCAACTCACCGACCGGCCGCACGAACGGCAAAAGAGCGCGGTGGCCGTCCCGCGCCGGTTAAGAAAGAGAATGGCCTGCTGCCCGTGCTCGAGGCACTCGCCGAGGGCCAGAGAAAGCGCCCGGCTGAAGATCGAGCGATTGCCGTCGCGCAGTTCCTGGCGCATGTCCACCACTTGCACCTGGGGCAGTGCCCCTCCACGCACGCCGGCGAAGGGCACGCGCTCGGGGAGCGCCAGGTAGGTCAGACGCGCCTCCTTCGCGCGGGCAAAAGTCACCACGTCCGGTGTCGCCGACCCAAGCAGGCACGGCACCTTCAACTGCCGCGCGTACTCGAGGGCCGTGTCGCGCGCGTGGAAGAACGGAGCGCGATTCGATTTGTACGACTCATCGTGCTCCTCGTCGACCACGATCAGCCCCACCCTCGGCAACGGCGCAAAGAGCGCGCTTCGCGGGCCGAGCATCACCTCGATCAGGCCGGACCGCGCGCGGCGCCAGGTGTCGTAACGCTCACCATCCGAGAGGCGGCTGTGCATCACGCCCAGCCCGTGCATCACGCGTGCGCCAAAACGTTGCAGCGTCTGCGGAGTGAGGCCGATTTCCGGGACCAGGACGATGGCTTGTCCGCCGCGGGCGATGACCTCAGCTACCGCGCGCATGTAGATTTCCGTCTTGCCTGAACCGGTCACACCGTGCAAGAGAATGGCGCGCCCGTCGCCCGCAACCAGGGCCTCGCGAATCTGGGACCACGCACTTCGTTGCTGCGGGGTGAGCTCGAGGGATGTATCCGCGGCATACGCCCGACCAGCAAGCGGGTCGCGCCAGACTTCCTGATAGTCCAGGTCCACCAGCCCGGTGTCGGCCAGCAGCTTCAGATCGCCCAACGTGCTGCCGCCGTGGGCGTAGACCCAGCTCACCTCGACCGAGGCGTGTTCTGCGGCCAGAAACTCAAGCACGCGCGCGCGCCGCTCGGCCGCGGCCCGGCTTTGGGCGCGGGCTGTCTGGCGCATGCGCTGCGCCGCCGCGTGGGCCGCCTCGACCGAAACAGCGAGGCGTGCTGTGCGCACATTTTTGGCATGCACCTCCGGTGGAGGCAGGATGGAAGAGCGCAGCACGGCTCCGTGCTTCACCAGGCGCGCCGCTTCTCGTTCCCATGCGGCACGAGGGAAGGCGCGCGCCAACTGCCCGCTGCGCAGCGGCCCACGCTCGGCCAGCAGCGCGAGGAGCCTCTTCTGCACTGGGTTAACACCCGCAAAGTCCGGGTCGCCGAGCGCGTACAGACTCTGCGCCCTCTGGCCCAGTCCGGGCGGAAGCATCAATTCGAAACACTCCCCGAGCGATGCACCGTAGGTCGCGCTGAGCCAGCGGCCGAGACGGAGCTGGGCGAGAGTCAGC
Source organism: Chloroflexi bacterium RBG_16_64_43 (assembly GCA_001796965.1). Taxonomy (GTDB): domain Bacteria; phylum Chloroflexota; class Anaerolineae; order Anaerolineales; family RBG-16-64-43; genus RBG-16-64-43. The sequence continues at coordinate 2,313 of MGOA01000127.1, read as the reverse complement.
ACGGGCTCGCGGTCGAGCAGCCCCTCAACCGGCCGAGTCTCGGCCACCTCCGGATGATCGACATCGCCCAGAACGATTCCTTGCACGCGCTGGCTGGCAAACGGAACCACGACCAGATGGCCCGGTCGTACTGCCTCAGCCAAGTCGGGCGGCACATGGTAGTGGAATGTGCTGAGGATGCGGGGTAGGTTGACCGATACCTCCACGTAGCGGATCATGGCGGAGCCTGCGGCGATTCCGCCGGCGCACCCGGGCGCACCGAGAGGCGCGCGATGCGCCGACCGTCCATCGCCTCAACCCGCAGACGCATGCCGTGCCCTTCAACTTCATCGCCCAATCGGGCAACCCGGCCGAGACGCCCGAGCATGTATCCGGCCAGGGTGTCGTAATGGGAATCTTCCAAGTGCAGCCCAAGGACCTGGTTGACTTCCTCGATGAGCATCAGCCCATCCACCAGCGCACTGCCGTCCGGCAGGCGCTTGACCAGAGGCGGGGTACGGTCGAAGGCATCCGAAACCTCGCCGACGATTTCCTCGAGCAAGTCCTCCAATGTCACCAGCCCGGCCGTCCCACCAAACTCATCCAAGACGACCGCCAGGTGTTGGCGGCTGGCGCGAAAGCGCGCGAGCAGATCCTGCACGCGCAGGCTCTCGTGGACAAACAACGCTTCGCGCATCAGGCCGCGCACGGCGGCCACCTGGCTGGGCCCATGGCGGGCCCGCATCAGGTCTTTGATGTGAGCGATGCCGATGACCTGATCGGAGGTGCCCTCGTAGACTGGAAACTTGCTGTACGGATGTTCAATGGCGATGGCGATCAGCTCGTCGACGGTGCTCGACGCAGGAACGGCGACCATCTCGGTGCGCGGCACCATCACCTCGCGCACGCGCAGGTCGCCGAAATCGAAAACCGCGTGCAGCATGACCCGTTCGCTGTCCTCCAGCGTGCCGCTGCGCTGGGCCGCTTCGACCAGCAACTTGAGTTCTTGCACCGAGTAGGAGGCCCCGCGGCGGGCCGAGCCGGAGGCCCCGAGCAGCCGCGCCACGAGCCCGGCCGAGCGCTCGAGCAGCCAGACCAGCGGCCGACCGATGCGGCTGAGCAATTCCAGCGGGCGCGCAACGCGCACCGCGATGCGCTCCGGGTTGTCGAGGGTGAGCGACTTGGGCACCAGCTCGCTGAGCACCACGGCCAGGAAGGTCACCAGCACGAACGCGGTCAGCGCGGAAAGGCTGCGCGCCGCCGTTTCCCCCAGCCCGCGCAGAGGCACGCCCAGCACGCGATCGAGCAGGAAGGCGAAGGCCGGCTCGCCCACCCAGCCCATCCCTACCCCGGCCATCGTGATGCCGAGCTGGGTGGTGGCGATGTAGCGCTCGGGGTCACGCAGCATACGGCGGGCGCGCGCGGCACCGCGCACGCCTTGGCGTTCCATTTCTTCCAGGCGCGTGCTGCGCGCACGGACCAGGGCATACTCCGCCATCACGAAGAACGCATTGGCGAGAAGCAGGGCGGCCAAGGTCAGCATGTCCAACAGGCTGAAGGAGCTCACCGGAGTCGATCCTCTCGGCCGGGCACGCCCCCGGCCTCTTGCCAGATGACGGCCGCTCCGTAACCCACCACCGATTGGAGGTCGCCGGTCACCGCGCCGGAGGTGGCGTAGTGGAGCAGGCTCACCCGGTTGGCGCCCAGATCGCGCGCGGCCCACAGCACCGCGGCTATGGCGGCCCGCCCGCAGGCGAACCCGCGGCCTTCCTCTTCGGCGCACATGACGGCCAGCGGGTCGAAAGCGGCAATGCGCGCGAGCATCTCGCGGTCGAGGGCTTCTGCCACGGGCTGCGGGTAGAAATGGGAAAGGTCCGAGCTGGCCACGAGCACTGCTCGCCGATCGGCTAGCACCTCCCCCAGTGCGTGGCCCACCGCCTCAGCTATCTTTGGGGTCTGATCGAGGATCATGACTGGTAACAAGTGGAAGGCACCCAGCACGCGCTGCAAGAAGGGTAGCTCGATTTCGAGCGAGTGTTCCTCGTCGCGACGCACCCGCGCCAGGCTCAAGCCGATGTGCGCCTCGAGACCCGCGTTGAGTTGGTCGAGCGCCGCCGCGTCCACCGGGACCTCCCCCAGCGGCGTAGCGTAACCGCTATGGGCCGTGGTGAGCACGGGTGCCTGGTGCGCGCGGTGCATGGGCGAGACGACTGCAGCCAAGCCGGCTTGCGTGCCCGCCAAGCATTTGAAGGCGTAGGCAGCTACCGCGCCCGAGTAGCGGTGACCGGCGTGCGGCGCGAGGATACCGACGACTCGGCCGTTGGGCGGGTCGAC
>MGOA01000126.1 GCA_001796965.1 Chloroflexi bacterium RBG_16_64_43 | reverse complement strand
ACCTGTGGGCGGTGGTTATTCTGCTTCTCGGCGCGGCCGGCTTTGTGGCGGCAATTGTGCGCCCGCAGAAGAACTATTACCTCATCGCCTCGGCGGTCTTGCTCACCGCCGGCTCGATCCTGCTCTTCCGCGGCGAGTCGGGGCGTATCTCGGGCGTCTCATGGCCGCTGGCGGCCGGCGCCACGTTCTTTACGATTGGTTTCTTCTGGCTGGTTGTCCATCAGTCGCTGAAGGCTCACCGTCAGCGGCCGACCATGGATCCCGGCCGGCTCACCGGGGAGATAGGTGTGACCCTGACCGAGGTCCACGGATCCGGGTCCATTCAACTGGCCAGCGAAACCTGGAGTGCACGATCGCGTGGGGCCATCCCGCCTGAAACGCGCGTGCGTGTTGTGGGGCGGGAGGGATTAGTGCTCTTGGTTGAACCAGCCGCTCTGACCGGGGAGGGCGGCTCGCGCCCGGCGGCGCAATAGAGAAGACGTGCAACGGCCCATGAGCGAATTGTCGCCTCGTGAATTCGGACTGTGGCCCAGCCCCATTCTGCCTCAGGCGATGGGCCGGCGCCTGGGCCTGCTCGATGTCAAGTGGGACACCAACGGCCGCACTCTGGCCTGGCTCGAACGTCGCCCGTCCGGTGGAATGTTGGTGGTCCGCGCCGGCAGCGAAGCGATGCGCGATATGACTCCGCTCCACGATGTACGCGGGCGGTTGCTCTATGGCGGTGGGGAGTTCGCCCTCGCGCATGGAGTGCTTGTGTTTGCCGGCCCGGGCGGAAGGTTATTCCGACAATCCCTCGAAGCCGGGCCGGCGGTGCCCATCACTCCGCCATTTGGCGATGCTGCCGCGCCGGAAATCTCGCCCGACGCGCGCTGGGTAGTCTACGTTCACTCATGCGAGGGGGTCGACCGGATAGCTCTGGTCGAAGCGGATGGATCCCACTGGCCCACCGATTTGGTCAGCGGGGCGGACTTCTACATGCAGCCGACCTGGCATCCGTTCGGCGATCGGCTGGCCTGGGTTGAATGGGATCACCCGAACATGCCGTGGGATGGCAGTCGTCTGCGGCTCGGACGCATTGAAGGAACGCCGCCGCGAATGGTCGAGGTCCAACCGATCGCCGGCGATGATGAGATCCCGGTCTTCCAGCCTGCGTTTTCTCCTGAGGGAAACGCGCTGGCCTATCTTCAAGGGGAGGGGGAGTGGGACCAGTTATGCCTGCTCGACCTGATGGCAGGTACGCGGCGCATCGTGCTCGATGGCACATCGCTCATCCCTCCCGCCTGGCTGCAGGGTATGCGCACGCTGGCCTGGTCGAGCGACGGACGGCGGCTCTTTGTGCTGCGCAACGAGAAGGGGTTTGCCTCTTTGTGGGCGATTGATGTCGAGACCTCTCACGCCCAGCGCGTAGACATCCCGCCCTACACGTGGATCTCGCAATTGAGTACGGCCTCGCAGGGCGAGGCTCTGGCCTTCGTCGGCTCCGCACCCACGACTCCGGAGCGGGTGGTTGTCTGGCGTGATGGCGCGGAGGAGGTTGTTCGGCGGAGCCAGTCTGAGGAGGTCCGCCCGGAGGATCTGCCGGGCGCGCAGTCTCTGAGTTGGGCTGCACCGGATGGAACGCTGGTCCACGGGTTGTATTACTCGCCCACGAGCGGTGTCGCGCGCGGTGAAGGGCTGCCGCCGGCCATCATTGATGTCCACAGCGGTCCAACCCGCCAGCGCGTGGCGGGGTACTCGGCCGAGGCGGCATTCTTTGCCACGCGCGGATACGCGGTGCTGGGCCTCAACTATCGCGGCAGCAGCGGCTACGGCCGGAGCTACATGCGCCGCTTGCGTGAGCACTGGGGTGAATACGACGTCGAAGATGCGATCGGCGGCGCCGCAGCGCTCGCGGAACGGGGTCTGGCCGACCCACGGCGCATGGCGATCATCGGCTCAAGCGCCGGCGGGTTTACCGTGCTCAACGTCTTGGCGCGGCATCCGGGGGTGTTTCGCGCCGGAGTGTGTTCCTTCGGCATCTCGAACCTATTCACAGTCCGCGAGGCCGAGTTCAAGTTCGAAGCCCACTATCTCGACTCGCTGGTCGGACGGTTGCCGGAGGCGGCCGACCGCTTTCGCGAGCGCTCGCCCATCTTCCATGCGGCCAGCATTCGCGATCCGCTCGCCTTGTTCCATGGGGAGGAGGATCCGGTGGTACCGTTGGCGCAGACGGAGAGCATTGCTCAGGAACTGGCCGCCCGTGGCGTGGCTCATACGCTGCGGCGGTTTGCGGGCGAAGGGCACGGATGGCGGGATGAGCAAACGGTGACTGCCTTCTACACCGAGGTAGAGGCCTTCTTGCGCCGGCACGTCGTCTTGGGCGCCTCGTAGGGGCCGGGAGGGCAATCTGTTCGCGGCGGGCGACAATGGAAAGGGGATTTCACGGCACGTGCTACCGGTGCAATCGTGCTGCAGGTGGCGACAATCGCCCAGGCCGACGACGTAAGTGTGATTCCCGAGATACATCCGCTGGAGGTCCACCGCCTCCGGCGGGACTTCGGAACGAAGGGGCCGGGGCTTGGGCTACCCACCCCTTGGGTCAAACGGACGCGGCGGGTTAACTTACGCCGAGCTTCGGGCGAAGCGTCACCCGCGGCCGGGAACGAGGATAACGACTAGGTCGCGATTGCGCGAAGAGGAGGATCTATGGCTCAGGCTACGTGGTTCATTCTGTGTGTTGTTGGCGTAATCGTTCTGGGGGCGTTGATCATCATCGCCAATGCCATCCGCATCGTGCCGGAATACGAGCGGCTGGTGGTCTTTCGTCTTGGGCGGTGCATCGGGGAGAAAGGTCCCGGCATCGTCCTGCTCATTCCCTTCGTCGATCTCGCGCGGCGGGTGGACTTGCGCGAGCAAGTGCGCGAGATTCCGCAACAGACGTCGATCACCAAGGACAACGCGCCCATCTCGATTGACTTCCTGTGGTTCTACAAGGTGCTCGACCCGGCCAGCAGTGTCCTGCAGGTCGGCAACTTCGAGATCGCCGCGCAGGGCATGGCTACCACCACGCTGCGCTCGGTGATCGGCGGGATTCCACTTGACGACGTGCTTTCGCAACGTGAGCAAATCAACCTGGCCTTACGCACACGGCTGGATGAGGTCACCGAACGCTGGGGCGTCAAGGTGACGAATGTTGAAATCCGCGAGATCCTTCCCCCGCGCGAGGTCCAGGACGCGATGAATCGCCAGATGGCCGCCGAGCGAGTGCGCCGGGCCACGGTTACCGAATCGGAAGGCAACCGCGACGCGGCGATCAACGTGGCCGAGGGTCAGAAGCGGGGCGCGATCCTGAGCGCCGAAGGCGAGCGCCAGTCCAATATCCTGCGCGCAGAAGGCGAGAAGCAGGCGCAGCTTCTGCGGGCGGAAGGCTTCTCGGCCGCGCTGGAGAAAATCTTCGGAGTCGCCAAGGGCATCGATCAGAAGACGATGACCCTGCAGTACTTCGACACATTGCGCTCGCTCGGATCCGGCGCCTCCACCAAGTTCATCTTCCCGCTTGAATTCACAAGCATGGTGGAAGGCTTCTTCCGCGGCGACAAGAAGTAGACCCGCGCTGCACGGCGGCGTGCGAGCCGCCCAGGTGTCGATGACGGGAGATGCAGGACCGATATCTCGCCCGGCCGCGCGCGATGTGACCATCGCGCGGGCCGGGTTGCGCGATCTGGCCGCGGTGCTCGCCATCGAGCGACGATGCTTTGCCGGGGATGCTTGGCCGCTCCTGGATGTCATCGGGGTCCTTGCGTGGCCGGAGGTGGTGCGCTTCAAGGCCATCGTCGAGGGCCGGGTGGTCGGGTTCGCCGCGGCCGACCCGCACCACCGTGGCGGTGCGGCCATGATTGCCACGCTGGCGGTGGTGCCCGAGTATCGCCGGCAGCGCATAGCCTGGCGGTTGCTCGAAAGCTGCGAGGCTGCGCTTGGTGCCCGCCGCATCTGCCTGACGGTGCGGGCCGACAACGAGGGCGCGCAGCGCCTGTACGAGGAATTCGGCTACCGTGTCACCGATTCACTTCCGCGCTACTATGCCGACGGCGCGGCAGGCATATTCATGGAGAAGGACCACCGTGCGAGTTGAGCCGGGCCGCAGAGAGCGCGCCGTGGACGGGCGTCCGGTTCAGCTCGGCCCTGCGGCCGGGTGTGGGCGATTGTGGTATCCTGTGCGCTCAGCACGGTAAGTTGAACATCGGAGTCTGAGCCGCGCCTCCGGCCACTGCCTGCGGCGAAAGCCGAGCGCGTTTCGCCTCAATATTCTGGCCGTGAGAGGGGGCTCACGGCTTGCCATCTCCTGATCAAGATAGGACTGACGTGCCGCCGATCCACCCTCCAGGTTCGCGTGTGAAAGCCGTCGCCTTCGACGTCGGCGGCGTCCTGCTTCGGACTGAGAACCAGGTCTCCCGGCGTCGGCTGGAACTTCGCTATGGCATGGCGCCCGGGGGCATGGCCGAGCTTGTCTTCAACAACCCGGTCTCGCAAGAGGCGATGCTGGGGCAGGCAACGGAGGCGGACGTCTGGGCCTATGTGAGTCAGCAGCTACGTCTGGTCAATGGCCAGCTGGAGCAATTGCGCCGCGACTTTTGGGCCGGCGATGCCTGGGATAAGACCTTGCTGGCCTTCGCCGAAGGTCTGCGGCCTGCGGCTCGCACCGGCGTTTTGAGCAATGCCTGGCCGGGAGCGCGTGCGGCGTTTGGCTCTCATCTGGGACGGCATGCGTTCGATGCCGTCGTGATTTCCGCCGAGGAAGGCTGCGCCAAGCCGGACGAACGCATCTTCCGTCTGTTGCTCGAAAGGCTGGGGACTTTGCCGGCGGAGACCGTGTTTGTCGATGATCTTTCGGAAAACGTCGAAGCCGCCCGCGCCATTGGCCTGCACGCCATTCGCTTCACCAGCACGGCCGCCGCGCTGGATGGTGTGCGCCGGCTTTTGCGCTAGCTTCGGCTTGGACTCACTCGAACGGGGGATTGTGACTATGGGAAGAGCGGACTGATGGAGCAGGCCCCACCCCATCCTGACTCCTTCTGGTCCAGGTTCGATCTGCGCGAAGTTCGCTTCGGACGCAACGCGCGCCTTTTCCTTCTTTCGACCCTGATCGACGGGATCGGGTTCTCCGGCAGCCAGCTCTTCTTCAACTTCTACATCCTCTCGCTCGGACACGGCCGCGAATTCCTTGGGCTGGTCAATTCCATTCCCTTCTTCACCGGGCTAGTGCTGGGCCTGCCTCTTGGGGCGCTCTCGGACCGCATCGGGCACAGGCGCGCGATGCTGCTTGGGCTGGCGCTGATGTTCTCGATGTTCGCGGTGGTGGCCATTACCCCCTCAACCGTGGTCCTGGTGGGCGCCATTGCACTGTACGGCGTCGGCAGCACGCTTTATTACCTTAGCACGACCCCGTTCATGGCGGGCGTCTCGAGCACGGAGGACCGCCCGTACCTTTTCTCGCTCAACGTCGCCGTGCAGACGGTGTCGAGCGCGGCCGGCAATTTGCTGGCGGGTTTTCTGCCGGGGTGGTTGGGCTTGATGTTGGCGGTGCCGGCCGATGGGCCGGTGGTCTATCGCTCGGTTCTTCTGTTGAGCCTGGCGGCGGGCTCGCTTTCGATCGTGCCGCTGATCCTCATGCGCGATCAGAAAGCGCCGGCCGGCGCCTCGGCGCAGATGACGACCGTGCGCAAAGTGGTACGGGCATTGGCGCTTCCGGTCGTTCGCAAACTGGGCCTGCCAAACCTGTTGATCGGGATCGGCGCGGCCATCCTCATCCCGTATATGAACGTCTTCTTCAAGGAGCGGTTCGGCATTCCCGATTCCATGTTGGGGCTGCTTTTCGGTCTCTCGGCCATCCTTACAGCCGCCGGCACGCTGATTGGGCCGCGGCTCGCGGAACGAATGGGCTCAAAGATACGTGCGGTCGTCATGACCCAGGGGCTCTCGATCGCGTTTCTGCTGCTTCTAGGATTCTGGCCCGGCCTGATCGTGGCGGCCGGCGCCCACCTGATTCGCGCGGCACTGATGAATATGGCCGCGCCGCTCTATTCGGCCTACGGCATGGAGCGCGCACCGCTCGACCAACGCGCGTTGATTTCGTCGGTCCTCTATCTCACTTGGCAAACCGGCTGGGCCTTCGGTCCGTATGTGTCGGGGTTTGTTCAGGAGCGATGGGGGTTTGGCCCGCTATTCGTTACGACCTCTATCGTCTACGCGTTGGCCGTGGCGGCCACGTGGGTCTTCTTCCACTCCGAGCAGGAGGTCACCGGTCCGGCCGACGCCGTGCCTCGGAAGGGCTAGTTCATTCACATTTCGTCCTGGATCTTGAGTTGCGCGCGCAAGGGGGGTTGCGGAAAAACGAAAGCCCGATGCGCCCTTCCCAATCCACTCACATCCGTGGATCGGGGTCCCGGGCCTCCTCTAC
>MGOA01000125.1:1125-9252 GCA_001796965.1 Chloroflexi bacterium RBG_16_64_43 | reverse complement strand
CGAAATGGGTCGGGCCAGCCAGAGAGGCACGTACGATTCGACCAGCGACCCGACGACGGCCGAGATCAACCGTGCGGGGCCGCCGTCACTGACGATCGCATGTACCTGCGGTGCGATCGGGGCCGTGAGCATCGCAGTGGCCCCGCCCATCGAGAAGCCCAACAGGCCGATGCGCTCGAAGCCGCGCGCTGCGAGCCAGTCGAGCGCCCCCAGCACGTCTTGGCGCTCGAGATAGCCCACCGAGACGACGTCGCCCTGGCTGCGTCCGTGGGCGCGGAAATCGAACATCATCACGTTGAAGCCTGCCGCGTGCAGCGCGGGCGCATATTGCACGTCGGGATCCATGCTCCCGCCATGCCCGTGCAGGAAGACCACCGTGCGCGGCGAGCCCTCCGCCGGGATCCACCAGCCACCCAACATCAGCCCGTCCCGCGACGCGAAGCGGATCTCTTCGAAGGTCAATCCGGACTCGCTCGGGCTGCGCCGCTCGTTGGGCGCTCGCCGGCTCGTCAGGCGATACGAGATACCCTCCGCCAGCGCGACCAGGCCAACAATGAGCAGGAGCGGGATTAGCCACAGCGCAATCATCGAGTTCCCCAATACACCCGGCCGCCGCTCACTGGGTAATTCCCGCCGCACGCTTGGCCAACTGTTTGCGGCTTTCCACGTCATACGAACGCAGGATGGCCATGCGCTCGGCCTCCGGTGAGCCGCCGCCGTGCACGCTGGCGACCATAAGCAAACCCGCGTACTTGGAGGCCGTCAAATCCTCCACCAGGCGGAAGCAGCGCACGCGGTCTTCCACCGCCACGCCGGCCGGCCCCGCCAGGTACTTCTTCAGCTTTTCACCGATCTCCTCGCTGCGATAGTCCTCTTCGGAGGGCATGGTCACCACCAGCCCGCCGGCCAAATCCTGCAGCACCTCGATTTCATGATGGATGTTCGTGCCGGCATAGAACTTGCCGACGTTTGCGTAGACGAGGTCGGGCAGGTAGGTGCCCGATGTTTGCGCCTGCCCCTTGAGAGAAGCGGCTAGCCCGCAGGCGTGCACCAGTTCGGCGGTAATGATGAAGTCGGTGAGCTTCGCGCGTACGTGGTGCGCTGTGGGGATCCCGTTGTACTCGGCCACCAGCGCTGCCGCACCCAGCAAGAGGTCGGAAATGGCTGGCTTGCAGCCGCAGTACGAATGGCGGTGGTAGGTGGCAAACGTCTCAGCCAGGTACCCGGCCAGCTGCCACTCGCCGCACATGAACACGCGCTCCCACGGGACGAAGACATCCTCGAAAAGCGTCAGCGACTCGACGCTTGCGAAGCGCGACGAGACGGGCGCCGACATCTCTCGCTTTACGCTCGGCGCGGCGCCCCGCGCAATCATGGTGATGCCCGGCGCGTCGGCCGGGATGGCGAAGGCCACCGCGTAGTCCGCGTCTTCGGCGCGCATGTCGCGCGTGGGCAGCGCGATCAGCTCGTGCGCATAAGGCGCCAGCGTGTTGTGGGCTTTGGCGCCGCGCACCACGATGCCGTCGGCGCGCCGCTCGACCACGTGCAGGTACAGGTCGGGGTCCGCCTGCTGGTGTGGGCGGAGCGAGCGGTCGCCCTTGACGTCGGTCATGGCCGCGTTGCCCACCAGGTCCTGCTCCTGGAAGGTGCGGATGAAGTCCAACAGCCGGGGATAGTAACTAGTGCCGAACATCCCGTCGGCGTGATGGCAGATGATCGAGAGCGCGTTGAGGGCATCTACACCCATGCAGCGTTGGATGCAGCCCGTCTCGCGGCAGTACAGGCGCGTCATCTCGACTTTCTTCTGCAGGTCGTCGGCACTCTGATGGATGTGGGTGAAGCGGTTGATCGTCGCGCCGCTGAGGTGAGAGGTGGCGGTGGCCAGCGCCTGGTGTTCAGCCTCCTGCGGCCACTGGTAGGTCAGGCAGACGATGTTGACTCCGGGTGCGATTTGCGGATGCTCCCACGGTCGTGCGATCTTGCGGCCGTTCATCCACACGTTGTGCTTCATCTGAGCCAGGCTGGCGAGGTACTCGGCGGGTGTCTTCATCGACGGGTCCCTTTCCCGAGTGGGACGGTGCTGCGGCGGATGTGCGGCGGAGGGTCCCGATCGCCGTTCTCACCACCCTCATGCGAGGGGTGGTGGTTGTGGGATGTTCCTCCCGCAAGGCCAATTGTAGGCCCGCCCCGGATCGCCGCAACCGGCTCCCAGTCCGCGTTACATGGCCAATCCGAGCCGCCAGCCGGCCTAATAGCGGATTTACACTCTCATTACCTCGCCGCAACCCTGGCGAATCCTCCGCGGACTATGGTAAGCCTGACTCGGACCGCTTGACGGTCGACGGCAAAGCGGCCGAGGAAAGGAGAGCGAATGTTTACACGTAGGAAGAGGGGACGCATTGCGTCGTGGCTGGTGAGCGGCGCGCTTGCCGTGACCGCCGTGGTGGGAAGCCTTGCGCCGTTGGCTGCCGCCCCGGTGTACGCGGCGCCATCGATGGAAGACCCGCCGCCCCCGGCGGACGACGCGGGCTTGAGAGAGGCGGCAGTCAAACAGGCTTACCAGCGTCTGCAGGGCGTTGAGGCGCGCACGCAGGGAGCGATCGACAAGGCGCGCACCGGCGCCGACCGCGTCGAGAACCTGATCGACCAGGCCAAGGCGCGCGGCCGCGATACCTCCGCGCTGGAGGCAGCGCTGGCCTCCTTCCGTGCCTCGATGAATTCCGCACAGGCCAAACACGACCAGGGGGCGGCCATCTTGGCTCGGCATGCTGGTTTCGATGACCAGGGTGAGGTGACCGACATCCAGGAAGCCTGGGGGACGGTCAAAGGTGCGGGCAAGGAGTTTCGCGATGCGGGCAAGACCATGGCCTCGGCGCTGCGCGCGTTGCATGCTGCTATCCGCGATTGGCGAAAGGCCAACCGCGACGCGATGCCCGAGGAGCCCGACTGGCCGACGGAGCGCGAGTAGGAGCGCGCGGACGGCGAGTAACCGGCCCTGGACCCCACCCTCGTTCCGAGGGTAGCCCCCAACCCTTCCCCCGGCGAGCAAGAGCCTTGAGGCGAAGGAGTCGATTTGGCGGGGCGAGGTCATCTGCAAGGAGACGGGGGCCTTCGGCCCCCGTCTCCTTGATTCCCTCTGCCCCTCTCCGCCAACCACATGCCTCTCGAAAGCTGCCCATCGGCCGAGAGCCTGCCCTGCAAGGGGGGTAGGGGATTAGGTAGGGCGTCTCACCGCAACCTGATCACCCCTTCACCAAGATGGCAATGCGTGAGTCACGGGGCGGCAGCCGCCCCGTGCTGCCTTCACCGTCCGGCGCTTGACGGCCTGCTTCCACGCCTCACAAATGGCCCGCAAGCTTGCGGCGGAGTTGATGCCCAGGTCGTTCTCATCTAAACTAGGTGGTCTCCCGAAGGTCATCGTTTGGCCAGTGTGACCGCCCGATCCGGCCGCACGCCGCCGCGCGAAAGGATGACGCCGTGAAGCCTCTGCGCTGGTACGACCACCTGTCGATCAACCTGTTCTGGCTGGGCCTCAACGTTCGCAACACCGCTCTCGGCTCGATCTTCATGCCGTACCTGGTCCAGCTATACTCGCCCGCCGGGCAGATCAACACCCGGCTGGGATTGATGCGCGCGGCCGGGCTGATTATCGCCATGCTGGTGCAGCCGGCAGCAGGGCTGATGAGCGACCGCTCCACCTCCCGCGTTGGAAGGAGACGGCCGTACATCATGGCTGGGGCGTTGGGCGACCTGCTCTTTCTGGCTGCCATCGCACTCTCCTGGAACTACGGCTCGCTGTTGATCGCCGTGCTTATGATCCAGTTCTCCTCCAACATTTCGCACGGCCCGCTGCAAGGGCTTATCCCAGACCTGGTGCCTGAGGACCAGCGCGGGCGGGCCTCGGCCGTCAAGTCGGTCATGGAATTGCTGCCGATCATCCTGGTCGGTATCACCATCGCCAAGCTGGTCGAAGCCGGCCACCTGGACTGGGCGATCTTCGCCACCGGCGCGTCGCTGCTCGTCGTGGCAGTCATCACCATGGTCACGGTGCGAGAAACGCCGCTAGCCAAGAAACCATCCACGCCCTTCTGGCCGCCGATGTTGCGCGTCCTGGGAATGCTGGCCGGCATTCTTGCAGGTGGGATCGCCGGCTTGCTGGCCGGCGGATTGCTCGGCGGGCTGACGGGGTTGGCCACTTCTGCCGTTATGGGCAGCCCCATCGCCTGGGATCTCGCGGGATTTCCGACAGCCATCAACCCGTCGAGCCTCCCCGCGGCTGTCGCGATCGGAGTAGGCGGTGGCGTGGCTATGATCGTTGCCGTCGTGGTCGGGGTTTGGGCGGGCGCGCTGGCCACCTTGGGCAGGGATGCGCGCCGCCAATCCTCGTTCACCTGGTGGATCGTCAACCGGCTGATGTTCCTGGCCGCGGCCACCTCGCTGCAGGGCTCGTTGTTCTATTTCCTGATGTATGCCTTCAACCTCACGGATAAGGCCGCCTCCGGCCTGACGGGCACGATAACCTCGGTGATTGGCGTCTTTATCCTCGTCGCGGCCCTGGCCAGTGGTTGGCTGGCCGATCGAATCGGGCGCAAGCTTCTCACGGGGCTAAGCGGGATCGCCGCGGCGATCGGCGGCTTCCTGCTGCTCAGCACGATCTGGTTGCCAAGCCTGGCGATGATCTACATCGCCGGAACGATCATCGGACTGGGAACGGGCTTGTTTATGACGGCCAACTGGGCACTGGGGACTGACTTGGTTCCGCCACTGGAGGCCGGACGCTACCTGGGCATCTCGAATCTCGCAGGAGCCGGGGCGGGCATTGTCGGGGCAGGAATCGGAGGGATCGTGGCGGACCAGTTGAACCTGTTCAAGCCGGGGCTGGGCTACTTCGCCATCTTTGCCTGCTATGCGGTGTTGTTCCTGCTGAGCACGCTGGCTCTCGTGCGCGTGCGACCGGTCGCTGGTTCGTGAAGGGGATCGAACTTACTACCGCCGAGATCGCAGAGAGCGCAGAGAGAACCCTGGATAGCCCAGAGACCGAGCTCGCGCAATCGAGTGGAGGGGCACACGGCGACGCCGTGCTCTTGGGTTTCAGCGTGGCGTGGGGGGTTGGGGGAGCAGGGGGTGGAGTCGTCCATCGCAAGGCCATGCTCTGGAACCCGAGCTCAGGGTATTTCGCGATGACAAGTGAGGCGCAGTCGCGCGGCAATGACGCACAAGGTCAGGTGATCGCAGTCATACCTCAGGCAGGGGAGTCGGCGAAACTCCGCAGATGCGGCGGCAGGCGCTCCGCGATATGCTGCATCACGATTTGCCCTACCTCACGGTCGCGCGAGTCGCGCGCATTCTCATCGCGCGCGCCCAGCGCGTAGGGCTGGCCAAAGTCCAGGCACAACGCGCCGCCCTCTTCGTATGCGCCGACCGGCACGATGGCCAGCCCGAGGCGGGCCAGGTGGTCGATGAAGCGGCCGACGCCGGCCGGAGGCATCATCATCTTGCCCGGCGGCGGATCCATGCCCTCGGGTGCCAGGCCGATGACGGGGCGAGCTTGTGCGCGCGTCCAGCGCAAGACCTCGCGCACGGCGTTGGCACGCGCCGTCAACTCCCACGGGCGGGGCGGCATCGGCGGCATCGGCGTGAATCCGTACACGCGCGCGAGTCGATGGAAGAGCCAGGTGGTCAATGGTGTCAGGGTGTGGCTGCGCAGCCAGTCCGGGAAGGTCCAGGCGGTGGCCATCACCCAATGCATCTCGCATGGCACAACCGAGGCCATCGCAATGGGAATCCACCAAACCTTGAACCCGGGCCGGCTGTAATGATTGAAGGTGAATAACAGACCGCGAGCGCCGGCCGCGCGGCCTCCATCGGCGAATAGCGCCTGAGGCTCTCCCGCGACTCGCAGGCAGGAGATGCCAGAGGCCAGGCGGCGCGAATCACGGGCCAGCAAACGCGGGCGCCCTGCCAGCACACCCAGGGCAATGGCCAGCGTGGTCCACGGTGGATAGCGGTATGCGGGCACGCGAAGTGATGCGGTGTCGGGTCTCATCGTCACCACGGCGGGCCAAGTGTAGCCTCGACCGTGGAGTGTGTCCACTCTTGCTGCGCGGCAAGGTAAATCGAGGCGCCGCGCAAATGTATTCGTGGTAAATTAGCCGACGACAATCCACCCGGACCACGGAGGATGAGATGGCCGATGCTCGTTTGCAGCGCTTGCAGTTAGAAATGGAGAGAGAGGCGACCGATCTGGTCGCACTGCTCCCCGGCGCTAACCTGACCTACCTGAGCGGCCTCTCCTTTCACCTGATGGAGCGCCCCGTGGTGGCGCTCATACCGCGCGTGGGCCTCCCGGCGCTGGTGCTGCCGGATCTCGAAGCCGCCAAGCTCACGGCCAGCCGCATCCCGTTCATTCCGTTTCCCTACGGTGAAGATGAGACGTCGCGCAGCGGCGCCTTCCTGGCCATGGTCAAACGAATGAAGGTGGGGGCGCTGAAAGTGGCTGTGGAATACCGTCGCATGCGGGTGCTGGAATTGCGCCTGCTGGAGAAAGCCGCTCCGCAGATGACGACCGGCGAGGCCGAC
This sequence comes from Chloroflexi bacterium RBG_16_64_43, assembly GCA_001796965.1. Classification (GTDB taxonomy): domain Bacteria; phylum Chloroflexota; class Anaerolineae; order Anaerolineales; family RBG-16-64-43; genus RBG-16-64-43. The sequence continues at coordinate 2,673 of MGOA01000125.1, read as the reverse complement.
CCGCTGCTGGCCCGCTTGCGCATGATCAAGGGACCGGCGGAGTCAGACGCGATGCGTGAGGCCACGCGCATTGCCGAGCGCGCCTTCGAGCAGACGCTGCCTGCCATCCGCCCCGGGGTGAGCGAACTCGAGATCGCGGCCGAGCTCACGTTGCAGACTCTGCGGTCGGGCTCCGACAGCGAACTGCCTTTTGCGCCAATCGTCGCCTCCGGGCCCAACGCTGCGCTTCCGCACGCCCTCCCGGGCGAACGGCGCCTGCAGGCTGGCGATCTGGTGATTGTTGATTGGGGAGCCGCCCATAGAGGGTATATCTCCGATCTGACGCGCACAGTGGCTATCGGCACGGTGAGCGATGAACTGATATTGGTGTACGAAACGGTGCGCCGCGCCAACCAGGCCGGGCGAGAGGCCTCTCGCCCAGGGGCCACGGCCGGCGAGGTGGATGCCGCCGCCCGAGCGGTCATCGTTGCCGCCGGCTATGGCGAACGCTTCATCCACCGCACCGGCCACGGATTGGGGCTCGAGGCCCACGAGGAACCATTCATCCGCGAGGGCAGCGACGTGCGCCTCGAACCCGGTATGACATACACGGTTGAGCCAGGCATCTATCTGACGGGCGTGGGCGGCGTGCGCATCGAAGACGACGTCCTTATCACGGCCGGGGGAGCAGAATCGCTGAGTGTCTACCCGCGTGAACTGAGGGTCATCTCGGGCTGACCCGGGCCGGCATGACCCTGGCCAACAGGAACCCAATGGAAAACCAATCCATCCACCCCCTCTTGACCCCTGAAGCCAATCGGCCGTTCCTCTTCTCGGGCGGGTCCGTCGGCTGCTTGCTCATCCACGGCTTCACCGGCACGCCCAACGAGATGCGCGGCCTGGGGAGGTTCCTCGCGGACGAAGGCCACACGGTGCTGGGCGTGCGACTCTTCGCCCACAGCATCGAGCCGCGCGACATGATGCGCGCGGCGTGGCACGATTGGGCAGCATCGGTGGAAGATGGGTACTGGATGCTGCGCGAGGCGGGACGGGAGGTGGTGGTACTCGGGCTGTCGATGGGCGGCGCGCTGGCGCTCGAATTGGCCGCGCGCCTACCACTGGCGGGTGTGGTGGCAATGGCCGCGCCGGCCGCAATGCCCAAGGATTGGCGCCTGAACTTCACTCGCCAAATCTCGCTGGTCATACCCTACGTCGATAAAGGACCCTCCGACTGGGTGGACCCCTCTGTGGCGGCGCACCATGTCGACTACCCGCGCTACCCGGTTCGATCGACAGGGGAGTTGAGGCAACTGATCGCACATATGTACGAGGCCTTGCCGCGCGTGACGGCGCCTACGTTGATCATCCATTCGCGCACCGACGGCGGCGTGGCACCGGAGAACGCGCAGGTTATCTTCGACAGGCTGGGCGCGGCCGAGCGCGAACTCCTATGGATCGAGCGCTCGGGTCATGTGCTGACTGAGGACGCCGAACATCTGCGCGTATGGCGCGCCTGCGCGGATTGGGTGCATCGGGTGACCCGGAGCCGCGTTTCGTGACCCGCGACCT
>MGOA01000125.1:0-1104 GCA_001796965.1 Chloroflexi bacterium RBG_16_64_43 | reverse complement strand
TTCGTGACCCGCGACCTCAAACGCCTCATCCTCTCGCTGGCGGTATGGGCCCTCGGCGAGGGGATGTTCATGTATATCTTCCCGCTTTACATCCGTGACCTGGGCGCCACGCCGGCCCAGATCGGGGGCGTGCTCGGTATTGCGGGCCTGAGCATGGCCGTCTTGCACGTCCCGGCAGGGTATTTGGCCGACCGCTTCGGCCGCAAGCCGGTGATGATTGCCGGGTGGTTTCTGGGCCTGCTGGGTGCGGTGGCGATGTTCCTGGCACCCGGCCTGACGATGTTCTCAATCGCTCTGACCCTGTACTACTCCACGACTTTCGTGATCTCGGCCAACAATTCGTATATCACCGCCAGCCGGGGAAGCTTAAGCGTCGAGCGCGCACTGACCCTGGTCAGCGCGGCGTACGGCGTGGGGCTGGTGATCTCGCCGGCCCTCGGCGGGTGGATCGCCTCGTTCATGGGATTGCGCTCAGTGTTTGGCTGGGCGAGTCTGCTGTTGGCGATCTCGTGCGCGCTGCTCTTGCCGCTCAGCCCGCAGCCGGTTGAGCCCAAGAAGGAGGACCGCCGCTACGGCAGGCTCCTGGCCAACCGCACCTTTCTCGGGCTTGTGATTCTGATCTTTGCCACCCTTCTGGCGATGTACCTGGGTATCCCCTTGGCCCCCAACTATCTCCAGGAGGTCCGTTCGGTGCCGGTGGCGACCATTGGGTTGCTCGGCTCGGCCAACGCGCTCGGGATTGTCGTCTTCAATACCCTCTTAGGCCGGCGGCACCCGCGGTGGGGATGGATCATCGGACAAGTGCTGGTCTTCGCCTCGGCGTTGGTCCTGTGGCTAGGCGCAGCGGTTCCGCTATTCCTGCTTGGCTATTTTCTGCGCAGCGGGTTTGGCGTCGCCAAAGGGTTGGCCACCTCGCAGGTTGGACGCGTGGTCGATGATCATGAAATGGGGATGGCCTATGCCGTCACAGAAACCGCGGGCGCCGGAGCCATTTTTCTTGCGCCGGTAATGGCGGGTCTGCTTTATGAAAGACAACCAGCGATGCCCTTCATACTCAGCGCGGCGCTCACCGCGGTGGGCATTCTATTGACGATTCGATTCGCG
>MGOA01000124.1 GCA_001796965.1 Chloroflexi bacterium RBG_16_64_43 | reverse complement strand
TTGGCCGCCTGGAAGATCGCATTGTGCCCGCCCGAACCCGGGATGGGCGGTGTGAGAACCCAACCGATCTCAAGCGTGGTCGGCGAGCGACCGTGCGCTGTGCGGTAGTCGAGCACAATGCCGCGGTACGCCTCGCGCGCCTGGGCGGCGATCGTCGCCGGTCCGAAGGCCTCCAGCACGTGCGCTCTGGCGGCTCCGCCCAGGCGATGGCGCAACTCCGCGTCGTCCACCAGGGCGAGCAGTCTTTCGCTCCAGTCATCCGTGCTGTTGCACACGAAACCCGTATCCCCATGCCGAATGGCATGAGCGTAAGTGCGTGTGGCGCTGGCCACGGTCGGCAGGCCGACGAGCGCAGCCTCGCTGTACTTCAGTTCGCTCTTGGCCTCGCAGAAAGGGTTCCCGATCTCGAGCGGCGCCAAATTGATGTCGTCTTGTACGATGTGCGCCGGCAACATGCGCCACTCGACGAATTCGGTGCGCTCGATGCGATCACGAAACGGCGCCAAGTCGGCATACTCTGTCAGGTCGAGCGGGCCGATCACGTGCAGGCGCACCTGCGGGCGAGCACGCATCACCGCCGCCACCGCGGGCGCCGCCACGCCAAAGTCGCGCTGATGAGTGGCCGTGCCGCTCATGTAGAGCAACCGGACCGCTCGAGCTTTCGGCTCGCGCGTCCGCTTCTCAAATACCTGGTGGCTGATCCGGATCAGCTCTTCTCCTGGACCGTTGCAGACGACCGCCCCGGACTTGCCCAGTTCTGCGGCCCGCTCGACCAGGTATTCCGTCGATCCAGTGAAGTAGTCGCACAGTTCGAGCGCCCGGCGAAAGCTCACCACCCCTTCGAGGTAGCGCTGACGGTCGGCCTCCGGCCACCCGGTGATACCCGATATATATTCCGGGGTGGCCAGGCGCGGTTCAAAGACATAGTCGTCAACATCGTAGATGACGGGCACGTGATAGTGCCGCGCAGCCTGGACCAAGAGATCCAATTCGGGTGTCCACCCGGCTCGGAAAAGGACCAGTAGATCGTGTTCGGCGAGCAGGTGAAGATCCAGCGGCAGGTCGGAGGTGGTGACCATCGAGGTCGACAGGCCGGCCTGGGCCAGCGCAGCACGCACGTTGTGCACGCGGTAGCGCGGGCTTTGGCTCCAGTCGCCATCGCGGTTGCCCTGCCCATTGAAGAACAGCACGCGCAGGCTGCGCGGGGTTGGCATGAGGCTGGGACGCAGACGCTTCCAGTCGTCACCAGCGAATGCCATCGGCTCAGCGGGTGGCAGCTCACCTGGCGGGCCCGTTGAGGCGCCGCGCACGCGAGCGGACCCGACGAGCCGCCAACCTTTGCGCCAAAGCGCCGTCACCCCTTCTTCTCGAAGCACACGCCAACCGCGTCTCGTCAAGCTGGCCGCGCCGACCCACGCCATGCGCAGGCGCGAAGGCGGGCGGGAGGGATCATCGGCCGGCGGCTGGCCGCGAAGCAACATCAGGGCTCGGCGCAGTGGCGCTGTGAGCCGCATCGACAGGGAGTTGTACACCCGCAGGAGGTGCTGCTCAAGGTCGGCCGCACGCTTCTCCAGTCGCCGTCGCTCCGTCTCGGTCTCCAGCAGTGTGCCCTCGTGCTCGGTCAATTTCACACGCAATGCCGAGATCTGTCGCTCGCTCTGCGCGGCGGCAACTGTTTCTCGATCGCGCTGGGCGAGCAGGGCGCGCGATTGTAGGTTGTCTTTCTCGGCGGCCCGAGCTCGCTCGGCATGCTCAGCGCCGTCACGCATGGCCTGGGCAGCCTGGGCACGCGCCGCCTCCAGTTCCGCCGTCAGGGCCTGGAGCTCATCCTTCCGCGCCGCCAGTTCCGCTGCGCGCCGCTCGTTTGCGTCCCGCTCACTCTCAGCTTGGCGTACGCGCTCCTGCAGATCTCCCATCTGCTTGCGCTGCTCCAAGGCAAGCTCGCGCTGGCCCGTGGTCTCCTGCGCCAGGCGCCACACATGGCGCTCGTAGGTCGCGACCAAACGACGCAAAGGAACGTCCCCCTTGCGGAAGCGCATGGCCCACGGTGCGAGGAAGGTCGCATCGTATTCGACATCGTGCAGGAAGCCGTTTTCGGCAAACAGTTCCGCCCAGTATTCTGGCGGGCGGACGTTGAAGTGGGTTGTCTCGCGGAAGTCGAAGGGCGTCGAACAGAAGAGCACATCGTCGCTGTGACGGCACAGATTTGAGATCGCGCGGGGGGCCTCGGCAGGCTGCAGATGTTCTAGGGTCTCGTTGCACACGATCAAGTCGTATCGCCGCGGGAACCGCTTGAGAATCGAGCCAACCCAACAGAACGGGCGGATTTCGGGCAGCACGTGTTCGATCGCGTAGGCCGAGATATCAACACCAAACGCCTCAACTCCCTGGGCGCGCAGCGCCTCGACCAAAAAGCCCATGGCGCATCCTGCGTCAAGAGCGGTTGCCGGGTGGAGGGTGGCGACGATGCGCTCCGCCAACCGGGCGTTGCCCTCGAGCCACTCGGCGGTGCGTTCGTAGGGCCGGCCGCACGCGGTCAGATAGTAGTATTCATCGTAGTAGTCGGGCATTCCGGCACCCATCATGCGTAACTAGCTCCCGTGAGGGGATGACGCCATACTATGCAACGTGCGAATCGAGGCGAGTATCAGCATGTCGAAGGCCAGACGGACCCCCGCGGCGGCCGTCACGCGGACGGAGCATCCCCCACGCGTCTCATCATGCCCAATCCTGTGGAATTTGGCCACAGCGGAGGCTCCAGGACCAGCAGCTGGTAGCGGCCCTGCTCCGCGTTCATCCATTCATCCAACGCTCGGCGCACTCCACCTTCGCCCCGCGTGTCGTACATCGCGGCCGCCCGGCCTGCGTCGTGAAACCACATGCAGGTGCCAACTCCTGTAATGTTTGAACTGCCCCAAAGGATTCTCAGTTCTTCCAGCGTCTCGCGATAGGCGTGAGACGAGTCCACATAGATCATCTCGTAAGGCCCGCGCTCTTCCAGGATGGCCACCACCTCAGTGTCGATGGATCGGCCGGGAATGAAGGTTACTGTCGAGTCGAGTTGAGCCAGCCTCACGAATTCCGCTGCCTTAGCCATCGTATCTCGAGCCGGATCCACCGCGATGAGCCGCCCCGGCTGCGAATTTCCGGCCAGAACATCGCCCAGGACCACTGTCGAGAATCCAATGTGGGTGCCGAGCTCAAGCAACTGGGTGGGCTGCCGCACGCGAGCATACGCCGCCAAGAACGACAGCGCCGAGGGGTCTGTGGCGCCCGGGAAGCCGACATCGTCCATCATCTTCCGCAAGACCGCCTGCGCTCTTTTGCTCAGAAGCAGCGTGAAGAGGGCCACTTTTGGATCGAGGTAGGCATGGCGGAATGGCGCTGTGTCCACGTTACTCATGACCTACTCCTTGCCTCGTTCTCATGTACACGACGCCCGCCGGTTGCCGCACTGCGGACCTCGCCTGCGCCCGTCGCTTTGTCTTGAGTCCTTCGTGCATCCGTTCCATCACGAATCCCACCGTGCATTCCGTGCCCGGTGCTCTGCGGAGACAGGCGCTCCTCGCACAGTGCCGCACGATTCTGGCGGCCTCTTCGAGCCACTCGCAGGTTTGTCGCAGGGGCGGCCGCAGCCAAGCCGGAGAAGACCTCGCGGTGCAGTTCGCTCATGGTGCAGTCTCTTTCGCGCACTCAAGAAGCATGTTGGCTCCCACCCGGATTCGGCAGAGGGCCGAGGTGCTTTGGCATGGCTCGCTGGAGGAGATAAGCCCGTAGCGCTTCGGGCCAGGGCCGCAATCGTTTGAGTCCCAACGCGACGGCTCTTTCCTGGCTCATCACCGAGTAGCTCGGCCGCCGGGCTCTGAGTCCATATGCCGCAGTGGAGGTCGGCGAGAGATCCACATGCAGGCCGGTCATATCGAAAATCGCCCTGGCGAACTCAAACCAGGAGCAACTTCCGCTATTGGTCATGTGGTACAGCCCGCGCCCGCGCTTCATGAGCATTTCCTTGATGCCCGCAGCCAGATCCGCGGCGTAGGTGGGCGCCAGATCCTGGTCGTCGACAACGCGGATCGGCTTGCCCGCTTCGGCCAGGCGGATCATCGTCTCCACGAAGTTGCCGCCCTTTCCACTCGACCCAGCAATGCCGTACAACCCGGAGGTGCGAACGACCAGGGAATCAGGACAGAGAACACGGACGAAGTGCTCTCCCGCCAACTTCGAAACGCCGTACGCGCTGAGCGGCCGAGGAAGGTCGTCTTCGGAGTACGGAGTGCGTTTCTCACCGCCGAATACATAGTCTGTGCTCAAGTGCACCAAGACCGCACCCAAGTCCCGGCAGACGAGCGCCAGATTGCGCACGGCGTGGGCATTCACCAAGAAGGCCTTCTCCCATTCTGTCTCGCAGTCGTCCACCCGGTGAAAGGCAGTGGTGTTGATGACGACCTCCGTCCGCGCCTCCGCCAGGCGGGTGCGGACAGCTTGGTGGTTGCATACATCAAGATCCGAATGTCGAAGAGGGGCCAAGTCCCAGTCGCCCATGCACTCCACCAAATCGTGGGCTAGCTGCCCCCCGGCGCCAAGGATTGCGACCTTCACAGGGATACCCCCTGGCTCATCAGGTGCTTGTACCACTGGACCGTGATCGTCCGCGGGTCCTCGGCATCCAGGGTCCCCTCGCGCAGAGCAGTGAAGACCTGCGCAGCGCCGTTGCCCGGAGAGAGCTCCGGCACAAACCCGAGCACCTCCCGTGCCTTGCCGAATGAAACGCGGTATGAACGGTTATCCGCCGATCCGTACCACTCGTACTCAAAGGGAACTTCCATCGCATCCGCCACAACTCGGGCGAGAGGCAGGATCTGCACGTTCTGATCGTCGCCCCCGATATTGAAAATCTGGCCACTCACTGCCGCCTCGGGAGCGCGCAGGATCTTGATCATCGCCCGCGAAGTATCCCGCACATGCACGAAGGGCCTCCACTGGTTGCCATCCCGCAGGATAGGGATCATGCGGTTCTTGAAGAAACCCTTGACCATCCCGTTCACCGCAAGATCGAATCGCATGCGGGGCGAGGGCCCGTAGACCGTCGCCTGGCGGATAACCACGGCACAAAACGTGTCGTCGGACAATGGCAAGATGTCCTGTTCGGCTCTCAGGTTGGCCTGCGCATACGTCGTGAGCGGGTTGACCGGCGACTCCTCGGTCATGATCCCTTCCTGGAAACCGTAGATGCTGCAGGAGGAGGGGAGGATGTAGCGCGGCACGCCCGCGGCCTTGGCGAGGCGGGCCAGGCGCACCCGTGCTTGGTGGTTGATCTCCCAGGTCTTTGACGGGTCGAGCTCGCCCGCCGGGTCATTTGAGATTGCCGCCAGGTCGATAATCGCCCGGACCCCGGCCAGCTGCGTCCGCTCAAGTGCGCGGATATCCATCGTCAACGTCCGCAGTCGGTCTCCGTCTTCCGGCAATGCCAAACGCCCGAAATGGAACCGGTCAACTGCCAGAACCGAGTCGCCCGCTTCCAGCAGCAGCCGGCACAGCACCGATCCGATGTACCCGCCTGCTCCTGTAACCAGGACCTCCGTCATGGGGCCGTGCTCCCGTAGGCAAAGTTGATTTCCGCATCCGCCATCCGCGGCAGGCTGGCATCCTTGACGGAGAGGAGGGGATCGCTCACGGGCCAGACAATGCCCAATTGCGGATCGTTCCAGGCAATTCCCCGGTCGACGTCTGACGCGTATTCCCGGGTGACCTTGTAGGTCACGTCGGCCTCCTCGCTCAGCACGCAGAATCCATGAGCGAACCCGGCCGGCACATAGACCATTTCTCCAGTCCGCGAGGATAGCCGCAGACCGGCCCAGCGCCCGTAGGTCGGCGAACTGCGGCGCAGGTCCACGCCGACATCGAAGATTTCACCTCGGATGACGGTGACGAGTTTCCCCTGCGCCTTCGGATCCAACTGGTAGTGCAGGCCGCGCAACACGTTCTTCCGTGAATGGGAGAAGTTGTCCTGGACGAATTGTTGCGGCAGACCCAGCTGCGTGAATTCCGACAGTTTGTAAGTCTCCATGAAGAACCCGCGCTGATCCTCATATGCCCGCGGGGTAATCAGGATCATATCCTGGATCTCCAGCCGGGTGGCGCGAAAGGACATGAGGCTCTCCTAGAGAGGAAGGATACGTGCCGCGAGATAACGCGCAAAGGCCATCGAGGAGGTGAAGCCGGGGGAGATGGCGTTGAGCACGTGGACTGCCGTGCGGTCCTCGATGACCAGGAAATCCATCGCCAGGCTTCGGCTTGGCCAGTGTACAAGCTGGGCCCGGACGCCCACTTTAGAGGAGGGCACCAAATCACGGCGGCGCAGATCTGGCACGAGCTGGCGCGCGGCCGCGTGCACGAAGCGGTTCAGGTACATCCTCGGCTCCGTCAGGGCCGCGCTCCGAAAGCCGGCATTGGCAAACAGCAGCACGGCATCGCGCATCACAATTCCTGGCGATTCTTTCCCCACCCGCGGCCAGCGCAGGTTATAGTCCTCACGATGGAAGGCGGGGATGGCGGTTGGTCCGACGGTGACGACGCCATCCGCCCCGCGCGTGAAGTGCACGCCCAGGAAAGGATTGCGTGGATCGGGAACCGGGTAGATGCTCCCACGCACGAGGAAGGAGCGTGCCCCCGTCACCTCGCGGTAGATGCCCTTGAATGGGAGGCTCCGATAATCCTGCGCCAGCCCAAACTCGCGCGCGATGAGATCCGCATGCCCGCCCGCTGCATTGACTAAGAATGAATAGTCGATCGTTCCCCGCGACGTGCGCGCCTTCCCATCGCCACCCGATTCCAGGAAGGCACAATTGCACTCCAGTCGGACCCGCCCGCTGTCGAGCAATTCCTCGCGCAGGGCCCCGAGAATCTCGAGCGGATTGACGACGGCTGTTTCCGGCGAATGCAGTGCCAGGCGGTGCGTGGCGGCATGCGGCTCGAGGCGCGCAAGTTCCCGCGGATCGATCAGCCGCGCGCTTGCGCCGCAGGCATCCGCCCGCCGCTTCAGGTCCTCCAAACCCGGGCACTCGGACTCATTGCGGGTCACGATGACCTTGCCGGATTCAATGAGCGAGAGGCCCTTGGCCCGACAGAAGGCTTTCATCT
>MGOA01000123.1 GCA_001796965.1 Chloroflexi bacterium RBG_16_64_43 | reverse complement strand
CGAGGGGATGAGAGGGACGCGTACTGCGCAGACACGATAACCATGGAATAGGGGCTGCCCCGGATGGGACGGCCCCTAATGTTGCTCCCGGCCGGCGAACGTTGCGCTCCTAATCGAGCACGAACGCCGGTCGAATCTCACCCGTCACAAGACCTCGCCAATTTGCGAGTTGGCGGCGATCGAAGGGCGCCAGCACACCCAGGTCGTTTTCGTCGAGCAGGCGCAATTGGCGCAAGACCTCCAGCGCCACCAGCGGCGCTGCGCGCGGTGGACTCTCGCCCAGAGGTTTGGTGCGCAAGGTCGTGTCGCCGTCGCTCACTTTGATGGCGATACCCAGCGCGGGTGCGCCGCGCCCGGCCACGCCCCCCCGCACCGCGATCAATTGATAACCCTCAGCGCCTGCTTTTGCGATCCAGCGCCCTCGGCCGGCGCGCATCAGCGCCGTATCGAAGCGCCCTTCGCCAGCCACCATCTCGGGGTGGGCCATCATGGCGGCGGCAATCGAGGCACACGCCTGCTGGCGGGCCGGCTCCAGCCCGGCCGGGTCCATCAGCCGGGCGGCGGCGTGAGCTGCGCGTTCGAGCGGCACGGCGAAGGTGGGCGCCGAGCAGCCATCGATGCCCACCTCGACCTGGGCCGGGTCCAGCGCGCACATGGCGGCGAAGGCCCGCAGGATATCTTGCTGCAGCGCTCCGGCCGGATCGATATAGGCGTGGCCCTCGGGCGAGGTGACTCCGCCCCAGCGGTAGCGGGCGAGGGCAAGCATCGCAGAGTGTTTGCCCGAACAGTTGTGATGCAGCGCCGTCGGCGGTTGCCCGGCCAGCGTCAAGCGTTCGGCCTCCGCTCGGTCGCCGACTGGATGGGTGCCGCACAATAGATCCTCGGGTTGTACGCCGGCCTTGCGCTGCAGGCTGCGCACGGCCTCTTGATGGGCCGGGCTGCCGCTGTGTGAGGCGCAAGCCACGGCCAGCTCGCGTTCGTCGAGGCCGTAGGCCTTGGCCGCCCCGCTTTCGACGAGCGGCAGAGCCTGGAAGGGTTTGGCTGACGAGCGCAGAAAGGTCGCCCAGGCCGGGTCGCCGGCGGCAGCGATCAGTCGGCCTCGCGAATCCACGACTGCAACCGCCCCGACATGCAGCGACTCGACAATGCGCCCACGCGTGACTTCAACGAGCGGCACGAACATGCGCACTCCCGTTGTTGGAGGGTGAGAGGCCGGTGAGACTAGCTGCTCGGAGCGCGCCCGGGCAGCGGGCCGTGCTCGCGTTCCCACAGCACCTGCAGCCCCAGGCGCAGGCGCGATTCGACCATCACCCGGCGCTCTCGCGGAAATCGGAAGTAGACGCTGAGAGAAGCCGCCGCACGGGTCAGGTCTTTTTGCGGTTCGATTTTCGACTTGAGGGTCTCAAGCCGGTGTTGCACCGCACGCAGGAAGGAGGCGAAGCGCGTCACCTGCGCCGGCGAAACCCACCCGCCGCGCGCACTGAAGAGGTGCGCCTCTTTGTAGGGCCCACGGCGCAGCCGGGCCAGGGCCTCCAGCCACACCGGCAGATTTGCCTCGCCAAGGTAAGGCGGCATGTCGGTGGCCAGGGCGTCCCCAACGAAGAGCAGCCTTTCCTGCGGCAGGTGCACCCACAGCGCGCCCGGGTTGACTCCCGGCACGTGTACCAGCTCGACCGTCGTCTTATCCCAGTGAAAGGTGAGGCTCTCGGTGAAGGTCACCTGCGGCCGTATCCATGGCGGCAGCGCAAACTCGCCGCCCTGGAACCCGGCCCCCAGCGTGGCCAACACCGCGCCGGTGCGCAGGGAGTCGGGCGATGCGCGCATGACTTCCGCCGTGTGCTGATGTGCCACAATGGTCAGCTGCCCGGCCTGGGGCAGGGCGCGCAAATTGGCCACCGCCACCGCCCGCTCGGCCGAGGAGTCCATCTGCACGACGAACGCCAGCCGCGTCGCGCCCCGTGCACGCAGCGCGGCGATCCATTCGTCTGCCTCCAGCGGCTGGAGGGGCGCATCCAGGCATAAGGTCCCGCGCGATCCGAGAACGGCGGCCGTCGCCGGGCCGCGCCACCGCGTTTCGATCACCACGTTACCGGGTAGCTTCGCCATGCACTCCTCAACAAACCGCGCGCTAGGCTTGGGCAGCAGCCGGCGCTTCGGGTGCGCCTGCCCGCGCTTCATCGACCGCGGCCGGCAGCGGCAGCGTGAAATGGAAGGCTGCGCCGCCGGCCGCCGGGGATTCGGCCCAGATGCGTCCACCGTGAGCCTTGACCGCCATGCGGCAAAACGCGAGCCCCAGCCCCAGGCCCTTGGGCGCGCCGACCCGCTCGACACGCCCGTACTTTTCGAAGATACGGTGCATCTCCTCGCGCGGGATGCCCGGTCCGCTGTCGGCAATTGTCACCTGCACCGAGGATTCGACCACTTGCGCGCCGACGCGGATGCTGCCGCCGCCCGGCGTGTACTTGATCGCGTTTTCAAGCATGTTGATGATCACTCGCCGCAGCATGTCGCTGTCCGCATCCACGGCCGGCAGGCGCAAGGGCAGCGCCAGTTCGAGCGAGATGCTCTTGCCTTCCGCGGAGGGATGCACTTCTTCGGCCGCGTCGGCCGCCAGCGCCGCCAGCGAGACCCTTTCCTTGCGGATGACGGCGCGGCCCTCCTCCAGGCGATGCAAGTCGAGCAACGAATCGATCATACGCGACAGGCGGCGCGCCGAGCGCAGCGCAATAGCCATGACCGAGCGCACCGTTTCGTCAGGTGGCAAGCTCTCGCTCAGGAGATGCAGGCTGGATAGGATGCTGCCCAGCGGCGAGCGCATGTCGTGGAACAGCATCGAGGTCAGATCGGCCCGCAGCTCGTCGAGCGAGGCGCGCTCGGCGATGTCACGCACAATCCACTGCACCCAGGCTTCCTCGCCGTGCGGGATGCGCTTGACGTGAAACTCCACCGGCATCTGGCTGCCGCCGCGCGTGCGCAGTTTGCTCTCGTACGAGCGCACCTCGCCCGGGCTCATGTCCGAGAAGCGTTCGCCGAGCTTGCCGGTGTGCACCGGGTGCAGCGCCTGGATGCGCAGCTTGAGCAGTTCCTCACGCGAGTAGCCGGTGTAATCCAGGGCGCGCTGGTTGGCGTCGGTGATACGCCCGTCCAGGTCGGTCATGAGGATCGGGTCGATGCTGTCCTGGAACAGGGTCAGGTAACGGTCTTCAGCGGCATGGGCCGTCTCATACATCTGCGCGTGGGCGATGGCGGTGGCCGCCAAGCCAGTGAGATACTCGAGCACTTGCAGCGTCTGGTTGGTGAAGCGTCCGCGGCGCGGGTTGATGACCTCGATCACGCCCAGCACCTTACCGCGCAACAGGATCGGAGCGGCCGCCACGGCGCGCGCCACGAACCCGGGCTGTTTTTCCACCTGGGTCAGCGCCCGCGGGTCGACGCGCGCTTCCGGCACAACCAACGCGCGGCCATTCTGCGCCACCCACCCGGCCACGCCCTCGCCCAGACGGACGCGCATGCCCTTGACCGAGGCGCCGTGCGAGCCGGTGGCCTGGCGGAACACCAGTTCCCCACTGGCTTCATCCACCAGGGCAATCGAGCCGGCCTCCACCTCGAGCAGCGTGACCGTCCGCGAAAGGAGTTGCTGCAGCACTTCCTCCAGGTTCAGGCTCGAGACCACCACCCGCGAGGTGCCGGCCAGCGCGGCCATGGTGCGCGTTTGCTGCTGGCTGGCGGCATACAGGCGCGCATTGACCACCGCCGTCGCGGCGTGATCAGAGAAGGCCAGCACCACCTCGGCATCGCGCTCGCGGTAGCCTCCCTTTTGTTTGGAATGGATCGACAGCAGGCCGACCGGCTGCTCGTTCACCAGGAGCGGGGCGCCGATCCACGCCCGCGTGTCGCGGGTCTCCGGCACGCCATGGACCGGTGTCCAGCCGGCCGTGGATTGCAGGTCCTCCAGCACCATCGGCCTGCGGTCACGCATCACCTGCCAGCACGGATCCTTGGGGTTGAATTGCAGCGGCTCCTGGCTGAGGGTTTCCGCGTGGGTAAAGCCGCGGGAGGCCACGACCCGCAACGTCCGGCCTTCCAGGAGATACATCATCGCCGAGTCGAAGCGGATGACCCCCGCCAACTGCTCGAGCACCATCGCGAAGACCTTGTCCGGCACGAGCGATGAGTTGATCGTGCGCGCCATTTCCTGCAAAGTCGCGGCCAGAATGCGCCGCTCGCGTTCGGCGGCAAACAAACGCGCGTTTTCCACAGCCAGGCCGACGTGCTCTGCGGTGGACTGCAGCAGGCGCAGGTCCTGCCCGGTGAAGTGATCTGTGTCGGAATGGACCAGGGTGATCACGCCCACCACGCCTTCGCGCCCGGGCAAGGGGGCGGAGACGGCCGAGCGGGTGGGGGCCACGCTGCCGGCGCTTTCGCGGTACTGGCTAGGGTCGGAGGGGATCCACCGCGGATCGGTCTGGGTGTCGGCCACCAGCGCCGCGCGCCCGTTGGTAACGACCCAGCCCGCGAGGCCCATGCTGATCACCGGCGAAAGCTGCTTGGCCGCGTTGGCGTGCAGCACGCCGCCCACGGTCAGGGCTGCGTCCACCACCCGGCCGTCCTCGTCCAGGACGGCAATGCTCCCGCCGGAGGCATTGAGCGCTTTTTGAATGAGATCGAGCGTGCGGCTGATGACTTCGGAGAGCTCGAGGTGGCCGGCCAGCTCTCGGCTGATGTGGTACAGCAGGTCCAGATGGAGGCGATCGCGGGCGACACCCTGCTCGTCCATGAGTTAGACCTCGAGCGCGGCCAGTATAGCATAGGCCGTCGGCGGCTCCGGTCGCGCGAGGCGGTTCACGGCCCCTCGCCCGGCAGGTGCGAGTTGATGCTGGCCAACTCGTCGGCCGCGAAGACCACTTCGGTCTGGCCCATCAATCGCTCTTTGACCTTGGCCACCACCAAGTCGAGGTGAGCCTCATGGCGCACGAAATCCAGGTCGTCGGCGGGAACCGTGAGCACCGGGCACAAGCTGAAGCGTCCCAGCCATTCCTCATACAACGCACTCAGCGCGTCCAGGTAGGTGCGCGGGATTTCGCGTTCGAAATCTCGCCCGCGGCGCATGATGCGCCCCTGCAACGTGTCCACTCTCGCCCGCAAATAGACCACCAGGTCGGGCGCCGGCAGGAAGGGCAGAATGGACTCATACAGCGAGTGGTACGAGTGATAGTCGCGCTCCGACATGTATCCTTGGCGGTACAAGTTGCAGGCGAAGATCTCCGCGTCCTCGTAAACCGAGCGGTCTTGCACTACCGAATTCGGGTGCTCGACGATCTGACGCAGGCTGCGCAAGCGGTTGGAGAGGAAGAAGACCTGCGAATGAAAGGCCCACGCGGCCATATCCCGGTAGAAATCTGCCAGGTATGGATTCTCCGCAACCGGTTCGAAGAAGGGCTGCCACTCCAGGCGTTCGGCCAGCCGGTGCACCAGCGACGACTTGCCGGCCCCGATGCTGCCGGCCACCGCAATGAAGCGCTTGGTCATGGGCGCCTCGCCAGATCGGTCAGGTCGTTCATCCCCGAGAGCGGCAACGTCGGCTGGTACGGCACCATGCCCAGCGCGGCGCGGATGCGGTCGGCGATGAACTCGAGATGCTCCGGCTGGGTGACGAAGTTGAGCCGGTTGGTATCCACCGTGAGTACGGGTACCGCGCGTAGCGGCCCGCTTAGAAACTGATCGTAAGCCTCGTTCAAATCGTGAATGTAAGCACGGTCCATCTGTCGTTCGTACGGCCGGTCACGCAGGGCGATGCGCTGCATGAGCACATCCGTCGTCGCGCGCAGGTAAACGATCAGGTCCGGGTCGGGGATGCGTTCGGCCAGCGCCTCGTGCACGCGCTGGTACATCTCCATCTCGCCGCCGTGCAGGTTGATGCTCGCAAAAAGCGCGTCCTTGGCGAAGGTGTAGTCGGAGATGAGCGGCCCCTTCTCCAAGGCCTCGGGCACGCCGAGCTTTTGCTGCGAGTAGCGGCTCAGCAGAAAGAAGATCTGGGTTTGAAAAGCGTAGCGTTCGCGGTCGCCGTAGAAAAGTTTCAGAAAGGGGTTCTCCTCGAACACCTCCACAGCACCTCCGACGAGAAGACGGGCTGCAGCAGGCGGGCGAGGGTGGTCTTCCCGACTCCGATGACCCCTTCAATGGCGATATACATTCGGCGCGGCTCCTTCGGGAGGTGCACCTAGGATACCCGAGAGAGAGGCGCGGTGCAAGTGGGAGAGACCAAAGCGCGCCAGAGGGCGGCGTGGGTCGGGCGCTCGCGCGATCCACGCCACGTCGCCCCGAATGAATGCCGATGCCTCACCCGGCGCCTCGCCACTCGCGAATCTGCCGCGCATGCTCAGCGTAATCGCCGGCGAGCGAGCCCAACGTTTGAGCCACCGAGGCCGGCCCGCCACGGTAGTGCTTCACCCCGTGGCTCGCCTCCCACTCGGCCGGGTCGAGTGCCGCTGCGAATTCAACGAGCTCTTGCAGTCCGGCGGTCAACTCCCCCAGAAGAGTCTCTTTCGAAGTTGCTGCGAATCGCGCAACATACTCGGCGTTGATTGTGCGGTAGTCGTTGGGCGCATCGGCATAGTAGTCCGGAGTGCGGCCAGCAAGAATCGCCTGGCAGGCCTGGATCATGCGCCGGTTCCACCCGACCAGGTGCGCCACAACGTCGCGCGGCGTCCAGCCATCCGTCTTCGTCATAAAGAGGTCATCCGGCAGCCCTTGGATGACCTCGCAGAATTCCTGGTCTGCGCGTTTGAGCGCAATCGTCGGGTCGATGTGTTCAGGCATAGGATCTCCCTGCAGCGACGGCTCAGGCAATCCGCTTGGCCATGAAGATGTCCGGCTTGCCCGGACCGCTGGCATCCGGTATGACGCCCACCACCGCGAAACCCATCTTCTGATAGAACTCATACGGGTGCCGCTTTAGATTCTTGATGCCGACCAGATGCTCAAGCACCTGCGGGTAAAGCTCGATCCGCCCGATCGAGGTCATCCCGTCCTCGTCATCCGTTCCGAGGTAGATCGACCGCCCGCCTCGAGAAAGTACCTGTGCCTCCAGATCCAGCACCAGCGCCCGGCCGATCCCCTGGCCCTGATGCTGCGGGTGAACCACGAGCGGATGGAGTTCCCAGGTCTTTCCCCCGTAAGCGCGGATACCGCCGACCCAGCCCACTACGCCTCTCTTCGCGTCAAGCGCAACGCGGCTGATGCGGCCCGGCCCCAAGGATTCGCGGACCTCGGCTCGCGCCGACTCCATGGTGGGCCACGCCTCGGGCGAGTGCTCTCTGAAGGCCAAGACCAGAAGGGCGGCGGCTTGCTCGACAGCGTTCGTGTCAGTCGCGGTCAGGTCTTTGATTTGCATGGTTTCATCACCAAGAGCAGGCGCGCAGGCCGCTAATTGCCCAGCCGCCGAAATCCTGTGCCGCTCACCTTACTCCCGCCTCATCTGCAAACAGTAATGATGCACGGTGTTCGAGACCCACGCGCTGCCCAGGCCGTACGGCGCGAGCCGCACGTTGTCCTGGCACCAGATGCGCTCATCCTTGAGGGCATACGTCGCACTGAGATTGTGCGCCAAATCCCACGCCAGCGGATAGATCCTGCCGCCCTTCTTGACGTTCTTGACGATGATCGTGAGATACGCCCCCGGACGAAAGAGCGGCTGCAGATTCGCATACAGCGCGGTCAGCCGGGCAAGAAACTCCTGGTAATCGCTCACGTTGCCCAGGTCGCGCGCATCCTCCGAGTAATACACGTCCAGCTCCGGCGCCGCACGCCGCGCGCGCTGCGTGGCCGCACCTCGCGCGTGTAGCATGTCCCAATAGGGCGGGGAGGTGATCATGTAATCGATCGGCGGGAGTTCAAGCGCGGCCAGCAGCGGCAGCGCCTGGAACGCATCACCCTCGATCACCTCCGCCCGCAGCCGCGCTGACTTGCGCCCGGCCGCCGCGCGCGCCGCTAGCACCTCGCCCCGCGCGATCTCCGCATAGCGCGGGTTGAGCTCGATGCCCACTCCGTTGCGCCCCGCCTGCACGCACGCCACCAGTGTGCTGCCCGTCCCCAGCATCGGGTCCAACACCCAGCCGCCGCGCTTGGTAAAGAATTCGACAAACTCGCACACCAGCGTTTCTGGGAATTTCGCCGGATGGGCCAGCACGCCTCGTCGCCGCGGCGGTGGGTTGTGAATGAACCATGATTTCTGGAATCTGAGCCAGTCGCGCGGGGCGAGGTCGTTCAGTTTGTTGCGCGGCGTGCGCGGCGAGGCGGACCGGGCCGCGGCGGGTTTCTTCGCCCGAGTTGTAGGCATCAGCGTCACCTCTAGCGCGGGGTTTCCCGGCGCAACGCTACCAGCGCGGCCGTTGCGGCACGCGTCCTGTCAGACGCCGCCAGCGGTAGCGCCAGGTCGGGCCGCCGGGCAAGCGCTGCGGGTTGCGCAGCAGGAAGTCCTCCGCCGCGCTGCGCCCCAGGCGTACCAGTTCATCCACATGCGAGAAGTCGAAGAAGGGCACACCGCCCGCCGACAGCGAGAGGTGATGCAGGCGCAGCCCCGCCTGGCGCGCGGCCTGGAACTGGATCTCGGTCTGTCGCCGGATCATGATCCCGATCGCCGCAAGCCCGATGTCGCGCATCGAGGTGGTCGCCGGGCGGGCTGCGGCATCGTACAGGTCGAGCACCACCGCTTCGCTCGCGCCATGCGCCATCGCGATCTCCAGCGGCAGGTTAGCCAGCACGCCGCCATCCAAGTAGCGCTCGTCGCCCGCGGACCACGGCGGATAATACGGCGGCAGCGCGGTCGAGGCCATCGCCCCATCGATCAAACGGTCGCCGCGTTCTGCGCCGAACACGCGCACCCGCCCGCTGTGCAGCCCCACCGCCACCGTCAGCGCGCGCACACCCGTGCGCTCATACACTTCGCCGAAGGTGCGCAGCCCGAGCGGCAGCGATCGCGCGAGGTATTCCCGCAGACGATCGTTCGAGAATAGGCTCTCGCGGCCAAACATGAATCGCCGCGCCAGGGTGAACGCACCCGGCGGCCCGAGCCTCGCCGGCTGCGCCCCTCGCCAAACCTTCTGCATCGCGCGCGCGCCGCGCGGCGTCGGCTCGGCCGCGACGAAGATCGCATTCAACGCGCCGGCCGATGTGCCTACCACGATCTGCGGCCGCGGGCCCCGCTCGAGCAACACCTCCAGCGCGCCCGCCTGCAGCGCGCCCAGGCTTCCGCCGCCGCTCAAGACGTAGGCCAGCATTGCGCTCGCCCGCTTCCCATCGCGCGACATTCCCACATGCCTCCATTGTACGCAGATTGGCTGATGATCCCACGGGAGGATGCCGAGCCACTATGTGCCCCAGCGCACGAGGCCGCGCCGCCCCACGCCTGACCCCACCACCTGCGCTGGCTTACATATGACTCGTGTCGAATGTGGGTTGCCCATTCGGTCTTGTCATGTCCGAATCAGGACAATTGCCACTTCGCCCCTCGCAGGCCCCTCCATAGACTCTGAGGACATTCATTGAGGGGGCTCTGCCCGCATTCCCATGACCGAGCAAGAATTATCCCGCGTCAGTCTTTTCCGCGGTCTCGACCCGCACAAGCGCGACCTCATTGCGCGCCTGGGCACGCGCACGGCCTTCGAAGCCGGCAGCCTCATCTTCAGCCAGGGCCAGCCGGCCACCCATCTGTATCTCCTCTTGCGCGGCAAAGTGACCATCCGTTTCAAGCCCGATGACGGCGAACCGATCACGGTCGCCGTGCTTGAGCCGGGCGGGGTTTTTGGCTGGTCGGCCGCCCTTGGCAGGGGGCGTTATACTTCAGGGGCCGTCTGTCAGGAGTCGAGCGAGACGCTGGTCATCTCGGGCGCGGCCTTGCGCCGCCTGTGCCAGGTCGATCCGGAAACCGGCGTGCTGATCCTCGAGCGCCTGGCAGAGGTGATCGCCGAACGGCTCCAAGCCACGCATGCGCAAGTGCTGGCCATGCTGCATCAGGGGATGCAGCAAGAGCCGCGCTCGTAAGGAGACCCGATGGCCCAATCGACGCCCGCCGTGCCGCCCGATGCCACTCCGCAGCAGCGCATGAAAGCATTGCTCGAGTCGCTCAGCGCGTACATCGAGCACTACCATGGCGGCTCCGTCCGGCTTGTCTCCTTCGACGGACGCGTGCTCAAGGTCAAGATGGGCGGCGCGTGCCTGGGTTGCCCGCTCTCTCCGGCCACACTGCACGGCTGGGTAGAAGGCACCGTGCGCCAGTTCTTCCCCGATATCGAACGGGTGGAGGCCGGCTAGCCGTCCACCGCAGCGTTTGTCCTTCCGCCGCTTTGACGCTAAAATCGCGCCCATGACGCTCTCGGTAGGGGAACTCCTCCAAAACCGGTATCGGATCGAGGGACTGCTGGGCCGGGGCGGCATGGGCGCGGTGTACCGCGCCTACGATCTGGTGCTCTCCACGCCGGTCGCCATCAAAGAGAACCTGAACTCGGCGGGCGAAGCCATCCGCCAGTTCAAGCGCGAGGCGGTACTCCTGGCCTCGCTACGCCATGGAAACCTCCCGCGCGTCACCGACCACTTCGTCATCGGATCACGCCAATACCTGGTCATGGATTACGTGGCCGGGGAGGATCTCAAGACCCGCCTCGAGCGCGAGAGCCCGCTGGCCGAGCCGCAGGTCCTGGCGTGGGCCAAGGAAATCTGCAACGCGCTCTCCTACCTGCATACGCGCCAGCCGGTCGTCATCCATCGCGACATCAAGCCGGCCAACATCAAGCTCACGCCCGACGGACACCCGATCTTGGTGGACTTCGGCATCGCCAAGGTAGCGGATGTGGGCGGTGGGACATCGACCGGCGCGCGCAGCCTGACCCCAGGCTTCGCCCCTCCCGAACAATACGGTAGCCGGCCGACCGACTCACGCAGCGACCAGTACTCGTTGGCCGCCACGCTCTACACCTTGCTCACAGGCACCATTCCTCCCGACAGCCTCGAGCGCACCCTTGGCCAATCGAATTTCCGGCCGGCCAGCGAGATCAACCCCAAAGTCAGCCCGGCCGTCGAAGCCGCCCTCACGCGCGCCCTGCAACTCAACCCGGAAGACCGTTACCCCTCCACCGCCGAGTTCTACGAGGGCTTGCTCGGCCGCGGCCTGCCCCCGCCTCCGCCGCGTCCCGCCGCCGCGCAGCCGAACGCCACCATCCGCAAGCCGATCGGGTCACCTTTGTCCGTGGCCGCCACCGCAGCCGTTCCTTCAAGGCGCGCGCGCCGCTTCCCGTGGGTGGTCACGGTGCTTCTGAGCCTCACCATCCTGACCGGGATCGCGATCGTAGCGCTGCTTTATCTACTCAACCCGCCGCTGCCCGACATTCCGCTCACGCCCGCGGTGGTCGTGCCGACCGCCCTCGACAGCCCCAGCCCGCTGCCGCAAGCCTCGCCCACCGCCGTGCCGGTTGTGGTACTCATCCCCACCGCAACTCCTGCGCCCACTCTCGCGCCGACCGAAACCGCGGCGCCGACTGCCTTGCCCACCCCGCTCGGCGGCAGTTCGCTGATCGTCTTTTCCAGTACGCGCTCGGGCGACGGCTTTTATCAATTGTTCGTACTCGACCTCGCCGATGGCAGCACGCGCCAGCTCACTTTCGACTCCGGCAACAAGGGTCACCCGCACTGGTCGCCCGACGGCCAACGCATCGTCTACGAGGCCGAGAGCGCCGACGCGAAGAAGCGTGACATCTTCATCATGAATGCCGACGGCAGCGGCAGCCAGAATCTCAGCAACAACCCGGCCGACGACTACTACCCCGCCTGGAACCCTCGCGGCGATCGCATCGCCTACGTCTCCGACCGCACCGGCGGCGCGGCGCAGATCTACCTCGTCCGCCCCGACGGCTCAGGGCTTATCAATATCAGCAAGCTGCACCACAACCAGCCTGAGGAATGGGACCCGGCCTGGTCGAGCGACGGGCGCTACCTGTACCTGGTGCGCA
>MGOA01000122.1:5300-6210 GCA_001796965.1 Chloroflexi bacterium RBG_16_64_43 | reverse complement strand
AATGGCGGGCATGGACGTGGAGCCCAACCCCACCAGTTCGGACTTCGGCAAGGTGCGCGTCGGCAACACGCGCTACGATCTATTCGGCGGGTTCGCCCAGTACGTCAGACTCGGCGCGCAGTTGATCGCCGGCCCCCCGAGCGGCACGAGGCTGGACGCACTGGCACGTTTCGCGGAAGGCAAGGCGGGACCGCTGGTATCGTTTGCGACCGGGCTGCTGCGCGGCACCGACTTCGCCGGCAAACCGTTCAACGTGCCCCAACAGTTCGCGCAGCGGTTCATCCCGATCGTGATTCAGGACGCCTGGGAAGCGATGCAGGAGTTCGGGCCTCGTGGGGCGGCGCTGGCTTTGCCGGCGACGTTCGGGGTTGGAGTCCAGACTTACGAGTAGGGTGGGGCGGCGCCCGGTGCGGTTCGAGGGGGCGTCACGGAGGACGGCCGGGTGCCCGCCCCAATTTTTCCCAGAAATCCGGGGGTAGCATGAAGCTGTCCGAGAACTTCGACTTGGCCGAGTTCCTGCCCGATGGCGTACCGCTCCGCGAGATCCCACCCGACATCATCGGCAATCTCTTGGAGTTGTGCGTCAGGTTGCTGCAGCCGGCACGCACGGCGCTCGGAGTGCCGCTCCGGGTCACCAGCGGCTGGCGCCTGGAAGACAACAACCTCGCAGTCGGCGGAGCGTCCACCAGCGATCACTTGACTGGCCGGGCGGCCGATCTCCAGGCGCGGGCAAGCGTGGACCGCAGTTGGGAGGACCTGACCTTCGAGCTGTTCGACTGGCTGCGGACCAACCAGGCGGGCGAGTTCGGGCAGTTGATCCTGGAGGACCGGCGCGAGTTCCTGGAGGACCCGGGCAAACTCTGCGTTCACATCGCGTTACCGACGATCAAGCACCCCGGGAAGCACGATC
>MGOA01000122.1:2852-5291 GCA_001796965.1 Chloroflexi bacterium RBG_16_64_43 | reverse complement strand
TCCTGGTATCCTCCGAGCCACGGTTGTACCGTTCCTGGACCACGCACTTGGAGCCGTTGGCATGAGCGACGAGCGGTTTCTGGAGCGGATCGCCGATGCCACCACCGAGCAGGCGCGCTCGACCGCTCAGTTGGTCGAAATCCAGCGCGGCATGGTGATACGGTTGGACCAGCTCCATAGCGTGACGGTCGAGTCGGCGTCGCGGCTGCGTTCGATGGACGAACACCTCGGGCGCATGGATGAGGGCCGGGAGCTGGCGGTAGAAACTCTGAGCACGCAGATCCGGGCGCGCCCGAGGAACGGCTCGCGGCTGATTGGCTGGCTGTTGGCTGCGGCAGCGACGGTGATCGCCGCGGCGCTGTCGGCGCTCGCATTGAGCGGGCGCCGCTAACCCGAGGAGGAAGCATGGAAGCATTTGCCGCACTGTTGCAGAACCCGCTGGTGCTCACGCTGATCGGGGTGGCCGTAAAGTATTGGCCGCCGCTCGGCAAGCTCGCCAACGGAGCGATTCCGTACCTCAACACGCTGCTGGCGCTCTTGGGGGTGCTGGCGGTGCCGGCGGCACACGCCGGGGTGCTCGGCATCGGCGGCTGGGCGGGCGGTTTCTTGAGCCCGATCCTGACGGCGGCGTGGACGGCGGTACAGTCGGCCCTGATCTATGAGATTTTCGGCCGCCACCCGCTGGAGAAGGGCCTGGGCTGGAAGAAAGCCCTGGCGAAGTAGTTGCGGAGAAAGCAGTCCCACTTAGGAGGAGGTATAAAAACGATGAAGCGACTCATGATGCTGTGCGCGCTGTTCGGGCTGTTCGTGGCGGGTGCGTCGGTAGCGGGCGAGGCGTATGCCGAGAGAATGTCGTTCTCGGTGGCACCCTACTACGTCTGGAACTCGGAGGCGGTGACGGCTCCGGGGGCCAAGGCGGCACCGGCGCGGACTCCCAACGAACTCGGGTTTGCGGGCACGCTGGGCTACGAGGTCAACCGCGATGCCGGAGTCGAGCTGTCGCTGGCGCGCGGGCTGGACAGCAAGCTCACGCGGGTGACAGCCGCGGTGAAGTGGAAGTTGTTCTAAACCTAGTTAGGGCTGGGGGCCGCTCGGATGAACCGGGCGGCCTTCAGTTTTGCGGTGCGAGAGAATCCATTCCAGCATGGTTCCCGCACAGACCGGGCATGCGGGAAGCATGGAAGTAACGCGAGCGATCCCGCACTTCTCGCACACCGTGAACTCGGGACCCAGCAACTCGGCGGCGGTCTCGCTCACGATTTGAGCGCCGTTTTCCGGCGCACGTACTTGCGCTTGACCCGCGCAACCGTGGGAGTCGTCGGCGGAGTCGCAGTGCTGATACTTGTCCCTGCCGGAGCACCGAAGTTGCGAGCGGAGATGGAGGTGGCCCTGCGCGCCCGCCTCGGCAGCCGGCGGTCCAAGGCCGCCAACTGCTCCTTCAACTGCCGGCGCACCGCGAGCAGCACGATCCGCACCACCTGCCCCTGTTCCTTTTCCGTGAGCTTGATCTTCTGCCCCTGGTAGGCCGCCATGCTGTCGAGCACGAGCAGGTTGGCGGCTGGGGGAGTCGCCTGCCTGCCGAGGTTGACCAGCGGGCTCGCGGGAACCTCCGGCGCGGCGGCTGGGGGCAGCGGCGCTCGCAGGTCGTCCTCGTCCTCGGGGAAACTCTCGTTGTCCGGATTAGGTTCGTCCGGCGGTGGCGGCTCCTCGGGGCCGAACCCCTGGATTATGCTGGGGTTGATGGGCGGCAGCCCCTGTCGCTGCCTGATTTCCGCCAATCTCGTCAGTACGTCGCTCATGAGTCCTCCGTGATGGTGGTTTCCATGATCTTGTGGTAGTGGTAGTGGTTGGGGTGGTATTCAATCCGTCCATTGCCATTCTCACCACGGGCCATCTGCACAGCTAACCAGTGGGGGAACCAATCCGACCATGCGGGGGACCCCGGCCTGCTCCAGTGATACTCGAAGCGCCATTTTTTGGCACCCGTCACCCGGTCCCACCAGCGCCTCATGTGGCCTTCCTTTCGCACAAGATGCGCCAGCAGGTGAGGCTGGCGAGAAACGCCTGCTTCAAGTCATCAAGCGAGAGCGTGCGGCCTTCCATCTTGCCGGCCTCCATCACCTCGAACGCCGGGTCCGACTCGACCTTCGGCAGCCTCCCGATGAAGGCGCGCTTGACCGGGGCGAACTCGCGCGCCGCGTACAAGTACGCAGCGGCTTGCAGGTGGTGCTCGTCGTAGATCGCCTTCGCCGTCTTCCAGTCCCACAATTCGAGCGCTCCGTCCGCGGCCTCGGCGATCAGGTCGATGGTGCCGGCGTAGCGGTGGTCGGGATGGTAGATCGGCTGCTCGATTCGCACCGGCTTTAAGCCCGTTGATTCCCACCACTTGCACCACGCCAAGAAAGCATAAAGGGCGTGTGGATTGCCCGACGGGGGCTC
>MGOA01000122.1:2480-2622 GCA_001796965.1 Chloroflexi bacterium RBG_16_64_43 | reverse complement strand
GGTGGCTTTCCGCTCCTCGGTGGCGCTCCAGGCGATCAGGGCCTCGCGCGAGAGCCCCAAGACCTTCAGGATCGTGGTGACGGAGGGGCATAGGCCCTGGGGAGTGCGGTAGAAGCGGGTGCGGCCGACGTTCACCTGCTTG
>MGOA01000122.1:925-2364 GCA_001796965.1 Chloroflexi bacterium RBG_16_64_43 | reverse complement strand
TCGCTGTTGTGAGTTGCTTCATGGCATCCTTTGTAAACTCACATCCCTCGCAGGTGTTGGGGGCGTATGGGTGTTTTCGGTCTATGTGATGTTGGAGAGCGTCGCGGGCGATTGCCAAAATGATCGGGATACCACCGCAATCAAGATTGCCCAATCCTGGAACGCGCGGGATCATGTGCGGGCTGGCTCGTCACGAGCCAGGCTGTCGAGGATAGCCACCCGGGGGCTCAAGCGCGCAAGCCGCTTGAATCGCCCGTCCACCCTCAGACCTGCGGCTTCGCAATCGGCTAGAAACTCCGGGTATTGTTTCAGGTATGCACGTCGCGCCCTACTCCAGCGTTGGATCAGAGCGGGCAATTCCCGCAATTCATTCCAAAGTCGCATCATGTGCGGATCTCCTCGTTGTCAATTGCTTGCGATCTCCTTTCGTTGAGGCTCATGATCTATTTGCCTCGTTCCACCAGTCTGGATCGAAGGCAAAATCGGGAATCGGCGCCCCCTCGCGGCGCTCCATCAGCCAGGCATAAAGCCGGTGCGCCAGAGCCATCGCCGAACCCACTTTCTCGGGCTGGCCTTGGTAGAGATCAAACACGCACTTGAGACAGGTCTGAGCGGCCGAGAGACGATCCCGCTGGGCGAAGGTGGCAACGTCCGCAGTCGGCCGCGGCGTGAGTCCCTGCTGGACCGCCCTGGTGTGAGCCGGGTGGGTCGCCACGGGCTCCTGTGGCTGCGGTGCGGGGGCCGTGTAGCCTCCAGCGACCCGGTGCTTGCAGTAGGAGCCGTCCGGGTTCTTCTTGGAACAGAAGAAGCCCCCAGAGTCCTTCGTGCTTGGCAGCATCTCGGCGCCGTGAATCGGACAGAAGGGCATGGTTATCTCCTCCGGTTATCGAAGCCTGCCGACCACCAGGCCGTCAACAGCATCAAGGCTACCCCCAGCCAGTAAGCCCAGCCCGGGAATCTGAGCTTGCCGCTGGCACCGATAATGAAGCCGGCGAGGGAGCCGCAGTAGACCAGCCAGAGCGGGCTTTTCATAGGATTAGCCTCCTCCGAAGCTGCGGTGATCGGCGTCGCGGACCGCCTCAGCCTCGGCCTGATCGGTGGCCCAGCAGGCTTGGCACAAGATGGTGCCTTGGTGCTCGAACTTGCCGGCGACGAAGCCCAGGCGGTCGCCGCAGTCGTCGCACTCCAGGGGCACCCACTTCGGCTCATTATTACGCAACCAGTAGGTTTGCCCGGGCGCGATGTCCTTGATGGTGGCGTTGGTGAAGTAAATTTCCCGCGGACCCTGAACATCTCGATCCAGCTTGTCCAAGGCCGCATTCGCCAGAGCGTTATAGCAGGGCAGGCAGAGCACCGGCCCCTGGCGCTGAAGCGGGTGCTCCGAGGCGGGGATTTCGTCCCCGCAGCGCGTGCAGACGTAGGGTCCGCAGTCTAGGCTC
>MGOA01000122.1:493-834 GCA_001796965.1 Chloroflexi bacterium RBG_16_64_43 | reverse complement strand
GGGGCCGCCGAAGATCATGGTCTCCCACAGAATGGGCGTAGCACCGCCGAAGGAATGGTCGAGGCCGAGGAAAACCGTGTTCACCCGGGCCTCGCCCAAGATGTCGTTCGCCAAGATACGATTGCTGTCGTTGAACTGCTTGGCCCAGCGCACAGCGTCTTCGCAGGGCTCTGGATCGCCATTTTGGTTGAGGATGTAGAGAGCAGTCATGCGGCTTCTCCTTCCGGTTGGGGTGCCCAAGTGTCGGGCCGGTGCTCGGCGGCGAGAATCGCGGACCAGGTGGTCTGGGAGAGGCGCGCGAGCCGGTGCCGGGTGGCGGAATCGAAGCGTGATGCGCCGCG
>MGOA01000122.1:366-477 GCA_001796965.1 Chloroflexi bacterium RBG_16_64_43 | reverse complement strand
GTGCTCGTCGTCACCTTCAGCCGGCGGGCCGCCTGCTCCTGCGTGAAGCCGGCCGCGATGCGGAGGTTCCCGAGTGCCGTGCTGGAGGTGTGTTTCATGGGGTGAAGGCTA
>MGOA01000122.1:0-322 GCA_001796965.1 Chloroflexi bacterium RBG_16_64_43 | reverse complement strand
TCCCCTGGCCCTGTGCCCACCCTTGCCCGGCGCGGGAGCGCAGGGCGCACCCCCGGGGAACGCTCCATGCTAGCGGTGCCGGTGCCACGCATCACTCATGCCTCTCCTCCGGCCCGTGGCGGCGCCGGCAGATCGAGCACTTGGGGTATCGTGGCGCCTCGATCTCGCCCGCCACTACGGCGCCCAAGTCAATCAAGTGATCCTGGCACGCGGTCACGTTCGGGTCGGCGGGGTGCTCCATGAGGGCCGGCTTGCCGCACCAGCTACACGGGCGCAGCACGCGCTCCGAGAGCATGGTGCCATGACGAAGGAACCTGCCATC
>MGOA01000121.1:1604-10112 GCA_001796965.1 Chloroflexi bacterium RBG_16_64_43 | reverse complement strand
GGTATTCGACGCATTTGTTTACGCTACATTCTCCATCAACCTCATTACCCTCGGTTTGTTCATCTTCTCCTATTGCTGGTACTTCGGCGGCAACCTGGCTACGGCCATCGTGCTGGGCGCCATCTTCACCGTTTTCGAAGTGGTGGTCTATGCCAGCCTGATCTCGATCATGCCGCGTGCCGGCGGCGACTACGTCTGGCAAAGCCGCATCCTGGGGCGCGGCATAGGCTTCATCCTCACCGTCACCGGATGGTGGTTCATACTGTGGCTGTGGGTGCCGCTCTACGGCCAGATACTGACCTACGAGTTCTTCACCCCGATCCTCGGCATCCTGGGCTTGAAGGACGCTGCGTTGTGGTTCACCAATACCAACATCGGCCTGCTGGTGGCCATGCTCACCGTGTGCGCCCTGGTGTTCGTGTACATCGGGGTCGGCATGAAGTGGTATGCACGCATCCAGAAGTTCTGCTTCTGGGGCGGCGCGGTGGGGCTGGCGGCGGTCTTCGGCCTGCTGCTCTTCGGCAACAACGCCGGATTCATTGCCGCCTTCAACGCGGCGGCCCCCAAGTTCGGGGCCGCGCCGGGCGACACTTACAGCGCCATTGTCGCGGCGGGCGACGCGGCGGGCACCATTCCGGGCTCGCTGTGGCCCCTGGCGCTCGGAGCGAGTATTGCTCTTGTGCCCATGCTCACCTTCTTCAACCTGTGGCCGAACTGGGGTTCCACACTGTACGGTGAAGTGCGGGGCGCCTCCGACTACAAGCGCAACTTCTGGGGCATGACCTCGGCCATCATCGTCACGACCGTGCTGGGCGTGATCTTCGCCTTGCTCATTGGCAAGACGTTGGGCTGGGATTTCTACCAGAAGGCGAACGGCGCGTTCTGGAGCAACATCTTCTACGGCACGGACACCGCGCTGCCGATCTGGCCCTACCCGGCGCTGTTCGCGGCCTTCATGGTCAAAAGCCCGGCCATCCAGTTCATCATCGTGCTGCTGATGAGCTTGTGGTGGTTCGGCTGGTCGGGCACGGTGTTCCTCAGCTCCACCCGTGTCATCTTCGCCGCGGCCTTCGATCGCATGCTGCCCGAGTGGGCTTCCAAGGTCGATGAGCGCACCAAGACGCCGGTCAACGCGCTGCTGCTGATGGTCATCCCCTCGGTGATCATCTCGATCTTGTATGCGTTCAACTGGCTCAGCTTCCGCACCCTGGTGCTGGACGCCACGGTGGTGATCGCGATCACCTTCCTCGGTACGACGGTGGCGGCCACCATCCTGCCCTGGCGGCAGAAGGCCATGTTCGAGGGCTCGCCTGTGTCCAAGAACCGCGTTGCGGGCTGGCTGAGCTGGCTGGTCTTGCTGGCCTACCTGGTCGGCGCGGCGTACCTGATCTTCACCTCCTTTAAGTACGCCTGGGCAATCATCGGCGGCATGGGAGCCGTCGGTGCCAACTGGCTCACCTGGGCCATCGTCATCTTGCTTGGCGTGCTGACGGTGATCAACGCGGCGGTCCTGGTGTGGGTTCTGTACTACGTCGGCAAGCGCATCGTCGTAGGCGAGAAGATGCCAATGGTGACTTTGGCAGGCCTGATCTTCTATTTCTTCCTCGACTGGCTGCTGGTCGTGTGGTTCTGGGATCCCACCACCGCGGATGGGGTAGCAAGCTATGGCATCGGCTGGTCGAACGTAACCTCCATGGCGTTCATGGTGCTGAACTACCTGCTGGCGGCGGCGATCTACTTCGGCTTCAACGCCTACCGCAAGCGCCAGGGCGTCAATGTCGATATGCTGTTCAAGGAAATCCCGGTCGAGTAAGACGAGCGCGAAGTGATATCCAACCCTCGGCGGGCACCCGCCCGCTGAGGGTTGCGCTCGGCACGCGAAAATCTACGGCCCACAGTGGGCCGGGCACACTTCCGGGGAGGGAAGGGCGGACAGGCTCAGGCGAGCTGACCGCCCTTCGTTTGTGTCTCCTAGGCGCCGCCAGGATGCGCGCCGAGCCGGTACAATGCGTGCGGCGCGAGGCCAGACCGGGGGTGCTGGTTCATCTTCGATGTGGGAGAAGTCCCGATGGGCAAAGTCGTGCTGGTGGTGTGCGATGGTCTGCGCGACGACACTGCGCGCGAACAGATGGGCTACCTGTGGCATCTGGTGGAGACTCGCCAGGCCACGCGCTACACGGTAATCGCCGAGCTGCCCACGATGTCGCGCCCGCTGTACGAGACGATCTGCACCGGCACGCCGGTCAGCACACACGGCGTCACGAGCAACCTGGTGGTGCGGCGTTCGACGATGCCCAACCTGTTTGAGCAGGCAGTGAAGCACAAACGCACAACTGCCGCGGCGGCCTACTATTGGTTCTCTGAGCTGTATATCCGCGCCCCGTACGATTTCATCGCCGACCGCGAGACGGACGACCCGCAGCAGATCATCCAGCACGGGCGCTTCTACTCCGACGACCCGACTCCCGACCGCGAGGTGTTTGCAATGGGAGCCCACCTCATTCACCGCTTTGCCCCGGATTTTGCCTTGATTCACCCGATGGGCATGGACCACATGGGTGAGACGCACGGCTCGGATTCGCCCGAGTACCGCAACAATGCCATATTCCAGGATGTCATCCTGGCGACGCTCATCCCGCAGTGGAAGCAGGCCGGCTACACGGTGCTGGTCACCGCCGACCACGGCATCACCAACGACCGCATGCACGGCGGCATCCTGCCCGGCAACCGCAACGTCCCGTTGTATATTCTCACGCCACAAGGAAAGGGCCGCGGGGCGGTCGCCGCGCCGGCCGCCCAACTGCAGCTTGCGCCCACGGTCTGCAAGCTGCTCGGCGTACCCATTCCCGCAACCATGAAGAGCCCGGCCCTGCGACTGTAGGCCGGCCTTCACATCTTGGCTCGCCGGACGCAGCGGCGCAAGCCCCGAGGGCATTCACGCATGACAATGACTTACGCAACCTATCTGACTGGCGATGATCTGCGCCAGGTGCACGAGGCCTCGCTGGAGATCCTCGAACGCGTGGGCATGCTCGTGCGCAACGAGAAGGCCCACGCCCTCCTCGCGCGCCACGGGTGCCTGTCCCAGGCGGGCAGCCCGCTGGTCAAATTCCCGCGCAAGGTAATCGAGGAATTCCGCGCGAGCATGCCACCCACCTTCACTTTCCACGCCCGCGATCCGCGCTTCGACCGCACCTTGCCGACGGATGCGCCGGTCATCATCACCGGCAGTTCGGCACCAAACCTGATCGACCCGGTCAGCGGCAAGGAGCGCCGCGCGACCTCGGAGGATATCGCCCGCATTGCGCGGCTGGTCAACGAGCTGCCGGGCTACGACGTGTTCTCGATTTCGACTTTGGCCGAAGATGCGCCGCCAGGTTACTACAGCCTGGCGCGGCTGATGCCCACGCTAAAGAACTGCCTCAAGCCCCTGCGCATCAGTTCGCTGGATGAAGAAGATGCCGGCCGCACCCTGCGCCTGGGGGCCCTGGTCGCCGGCAGCGAGGCGGCTTACCGTGAGCGCCCCTTCATCACCCATCACACCTGCCCGGTCGTTTCGCCGCTCACCTTCGACATGGACTCGACCGAGATGCTGCTCTACTACGTCGAGCGCGGTTACCCGTATTACGGCTCGATAGTGCCCAACGCCGGGTTGACCTCGCCTATGTCGCTGCCGGCCACTCTGGCCCAGGGCAACGCCGAGTTCCTGGCGTACGCCGCGCTGACCGAGATGGTGAAGCCCGGCAGCCCGCTGATCTACAGCACGTTGCCGACCGTGGCCGACATGCGCACCGGCGCCTATGCCCCGGGCGGTATCGAGTGCGCCATGCTGCATATGGGATTCGCTCAGATGGCCCGCTTCTACAATGTGCCTTGCGGCGGCTACATCGGGCTGACCAATTCGAAGGTCAACGATGCCCAGGCGGGTTACGAGACCGGCATGTCGGTCGTCGCCGGGCTGCTGGGCGGCGTGGGCATGTTCAACATGTCGGGGCTCCTGGATTCGCTGCTGGCCTTCGACTTCGCCAAGGCCGTCATCGACGATGAGATCGCCATGATGCTGCGCCGCCTCGGGCGCGGGTTCGAGTTTGCACACTCGGCGATGGCGCTGGACGTGCTTGCCGATGTGGGCCCGGGCGGTACCTTCATGTTCCACGAGCACACCGTGGAGCACATGCGCAGCACGAACTACGTCCCGACACTCGCGGACCGCGACCCGCGCGAAAAGTGGGTCGAGAAGGGTGGACTCGATACCCAGGCGCGGGCCATGGAGCGGGTTCGCCAGATTCTTACCCGTGAGTACGACTCGTGTCTGGCGCCTGAGGTCGAGGCGCGCATCCGGGCCGAATTCAAGGACATGGTGCGCGGCGATTGCCTGCCGCCGGCGGAGTGGGCAAAGTAGCCCGAGAGCCTCGACTGCAAGCATCGATCGCCGGGCCGGCCTGGGCCGGCCCGGTTCGCCCCTAAGGGAGCTCCGTCAACGTGTCGCCGCTCAGCCTGGCTCTGCTGCTGCTTTCAGCCTGCGTGCACGTGGTGGCGCACGTGGCGCTTAAACGGGCCCGCGACCGCACCGCGCTCATGTGGTGGTTCATGGCCTGGGGCACGCTGCTCTATCTGCCGGTCGTGTTTCTTGTGCGCCGGCCGCTTCTGCCCGAAACCTGGTTATGGATCGCCTTGAGCTCCGTCTTCGAAGCCGGCTACTTCTGGTCCATCGCCCAAGCCTACCGCGGCGGCGATCTGTCAACGGTCTATCCACTTGCGCGCGGCATTGCGCCGATGTTCCTGCTCATTTGGTCGGGGCTGGTATTGCGCGAACGTCTGACGGCGTGGGGGATCGCCGGCGTGGCCCTGATCGCCGTCGGACTGTACCTGGCGAATCTCTCACGCCTCGGAGACTGGAGCGAACCCTGGCGGGCGCTGCGCCGGGCCGCGCCGCGCTGGGCGCTGGCCGCCGGGTTCTTCACCTCGCTGTACACCGCTGTCGACAAGGTGGGCATCCGCGGCGTGGACCCACTGCTCTACACGTATCTGGCGCTCGCGACCACCACCCTGTGGCTCACACCGCTGACCCTGCTGCGCGTGGGCTGGCAAGGATTGAAGGGCGAACTGAGGGCCTCGGGCTGGGCGGCGCCTTTGGCCGGCCTCACGAGCCTGGCCGCCTACGCGCTCGTGTTGTATGCCATGCAGTTAGGCACGCCCGCCGGCTATGCCGGCGCGGTGCGCGAGGTGAGTGTCGTGCTCGGGGCAGCCATCGGGGTGTGGGTCTTTCGCGAGAGTGGTGGCCCGGTGCGCGTCGTGGGAGCGGTGCTGGTGGCGGCCGGCGTGGCGGTCATCGGGTTGCTCGGGTAGCGGGCTGCAAGGCCGGCGCCATGGATTTCGGGAGAAAGAAAACCAGCAGGCGTGAGCCTGCTGGTTCCTTGTATGGCAAGCTGTGTGGCCCGCCGTGTTGAGCGGGTAGCGGAGAGACATCCCTCCTCACCCCCTGCGCCCCTCTCTTTGAAGAAGACTTCACCCCTGCCCCGGATGGAATTTCACGCATCGCGATCGTGCTCGTCGGGGGAGGGGTAGAGGGCCTGCCCTCGGAACGAGGGTGGGGTTGATGGCAGTCTGCCTGCTCCCGCATCCTCCTACCCGCCGTAGAACTCGCGTGCCACCTTGACCATCAGGTCGTTCTCTTCCTGGCTGCCAATGGTCAGGCGCCACCAGCCGTCGCGCCCGTACATGTCTTCCTGCCCGCGCAGGATGATGCCCTTTTTCAGAGCGAAGTCGATCAGGTCCTTGCCCTTCTTGCCGGTGTCGGTCCCGTCGAAGAGCATGTAGTTTCCATAGGAGTGGAAGACCTGCAGGCCCTTGATCGTGCCCAGCTGCTCCTCGAACATCTCGATCGACATGTTGTTGTGCTCGACGCGCGTCTTCAGCCCATCCGTATCCTCAAAGGCCGCCAGCGCCGCCCACATCGGGATGGTGCCCACATTCCACGGGATGAGAGTGGCCGCCAACTGGTCGATGACCGGTTTGGCCGCCAGGCAGTAGCCGAAGCGCAGGCCGGCCAGGCCGTAGGCCTTGGAGAGCGTGCGCGTGATGATGACGTTCTCGTACTTCTTGGTCAGCGCCACCTGCGACTTGCCCAGGCCGGCGAACTCGACGTAAGCCTCGTCCACGATGAAGGGGAGCCCCTTCTCCGCGATCGTGACAAATGCCTCGGCGTCCATGAAGTTGCCAGTGGGGTTGTTCGGGTTGGCGATGACGATGGCCTTGGTCTTGGGCGTGATGGCGCCCAGCACGGCCTGCGGGTCGAAGTGCAGTTGGCCGTCTTTGTAGACCATGGGCACCGACACCAGCTTGCCGCCCACCACCAGGCAGCGCAGTTTATAGATGCCGAAGCAGGGTGTGTGCTGGATCAGCTCGTCGCCCGGACCGATCAGGCTACGCCAGATCATGTCGTAGATCTCGCTCGAGCCGTTGCCCAGCATCACGTTCTCGGGCCCGGCCAAGCCGTTGATCTCGGCGATCTTGGCGCGCACCATCAGCCCCTGATCCGGGTAGCGGTTGGCCATGCGCCCGTACTTCTGAATGGCCGCCTCCACCTTGGCGGAGGGCGGCAAAGGGTTCTCGTTCGACATCATGCGTTTGAGGGCGGGCGACTTCCATGCCAGCTCGATGTGCGAGGAGATGTACATCTCCTGGCCTTTCATCCACGGGACGTAGTACTCTTGCATTTTCTTCATGAGGCAACTCCTTGGGTGGGGTGAGCGCGTGAGGCGCCCGTGCGTATGAGCCAGAGCCGGGGGCCTCAGGTGCGGGCCACCGGCGCCAGTAGTTCCCGACGGTACTGACCGGCTTCGACTTTGAACACGTAGCGATCGCCGCGATAGTAGGACTGCAACACCTCCAGGCATTGGTTTTGGGAGGTATAGGCCAGGCTTTCCAGGAACATGCACGGCACCTCCTGGCTGATGCCGAGCTTGAGGGCCACCTGTTTGGCGGGGCGAACGGCGCGCAGGGTCTGCGTCGAGTGGTGAAGGTCCGCTCCGAATTCGTTGACCAGCAGCTGATAGAGCGAGCCGCGCAGGTCCATCTCGAGCAACCGCCCGAAATCGCGGAAGCTGTAATGCGAGCGCTCGAGTACTAACGGCACCTTCTCGGCGATGCGCAGGCGCTCGATGCGTACCACCCAGTCGCCCGGCCCGAGCGCCATGCGCGCCGCCACCTCGCCGGGCGCTTTGACCTTCTCCTTCGACAGGATCGTGTCTTCGATCTCCACGGCATGGCGCTGGAAGTCGTCGACGAAGCTGGTCATGCGCCCAAGCTGGTGCGTGGGCAAGAGCGCCGTGCCGCGCACCACGAAGTTGCCGATGCCCTTGCGCTTCTCGACCAGCCCGCTTTGCACCAGCAGCGCAATTGCCTGGCGCACGGTGTTGCGGTTGAGGCGGAACTGCCGCGCCAGCTGGCTTTCGGAGGGCAATTTGGACCCCACGGCAAACTGGCGCTCAACGATCTTGGCCTCGGCCCAATTGGCGAGCTGCAGGTAGATCGGCAGGGGGCTCGAGCGATCGAAGGTGTCGGGCGACTCTGTATACATGTGTATACAATCATACCGCATCGCGGGGAGTTGTCAAACTGGGCAGGGTGGGCGGGAGGCGCCAGACATCTTGGCAGAGGGCATAGCATGCCTTACGCATGGCTGCCAGCGGCCGGCATGGGCATCCAGGCCGCCCGCGGACGACGCTGATGGTGCATGCTCCGATTCCCCGGCCCAGGTCCGACGCCCATGGTGAGCCCCCGCCGTGCGGGGCGTGGCAATCTTGGACCCCAACTGACCGTCGCCCCGGTCCTCAATCGCATGCAAGTCCATGAGTGCTTCGTTGGGCTGGGCCCGCCTCGCAATGATAGAGATAGTGCGAGGCGCGCCATCGCCGTCCGGTGTCCTCTTGATGCCGCCGAGAGGCTGCGTTGAGCTGCGTCCGCCTCGCAATGACAGCGCGGCCTTGTTGGGGCACACCATGGCGTGCCCCTACGCCCATCCGCAGTGTCGAGACTGTCGTCTCGGGCCGCGTCCGCCTGTGGACTGAGCCCAGGCGCTGTGGTATCCTCGGCCCACTCCGCCAGGCCGTTCGAAGCGTGGCGCTTGTTCGAACGCCACGCTAAGCCGGCGGCGCGGACGAACGCCAACCGAGAGCTCCGGACGACCGCCTGTTGTCTGGGGCTCTCTTTCGTTTCTCGGCGCACCCCCCAAACCCATCCGCGAGGATCGGTATGCTGACGTTGGTCGAGAAGATTCTCTTTATCGCGGCGGCGGCGCTCTCGGCCGGCCTCACCCTGCGTTCGGCCGAACGCATCCGCCGGGTCATCCGGCGTGGCAGCGGCCGCTTCTCGCTGCGCGGCGTTGCTGGCCGTCTCGTCCCCACTTTCGTCAACACGATCCTGCAACGCATCACCTTCAAGACACGCTTGGCGCCGAGCGTGGCCCACATTCTCGTCGTGTGGGGCTTCACCTATTACGTGCTG
>MGOA01000121.1:0-1420 GCA_001796965.1 Chloroflexi bacterium RBG_16_64_43 | reverse complement strand
GGTTGAGGCGCGGGTTCGTCCGGGCATCTTCCGCGACTCGATGGTTGTAACGGGATTCATCCTGCTGCATGTCGGCTGGCGCTTCTTGGGCGAGAGCTTCGTCCTCGCACGCGAGGGGCCGGATTCCTGGCAGCCGCTTGCAAGCCAGGTAGCCCGCTTGTGGTCGGGGACCTCGCCGGCCAGCCTGGAGTTGATGATCCATGTTTCGTTCTGGCTGGCGATCGGCCTGATCCTCCTCTTCCTGCCCTATTTTGCGCGCAGCAAACACATCCACATCTTCTTCGCGCCGCTCAACTTCCTGCTCAAACCGGTGGCCGTCACGCGGGTGGGCGGCGAGGCCGCTGCAGGCCGGCACAAGACGGCCCTGCTTTCCGCGATCAATTTCGAAGATGAGAACCTGACCCAGTACGGTGCGCAGCGCGTCGAGCATCTACCCTGGCCGCAGGTGATGGATGCCTACGCCTGCATCATGTGCAATCGCTGCCAGGATGTGTGCCCAGCCCATCTCACGGGCAAGGCGCTCTCCCCCTCGGCGCTGGAGATCAACAAGCGCTACTTCATCAATCAGAACGCGGACGCATTGGCCGCGGGCAAAGAGAGCCCCAAGACGCTGCTCGAGTTTGCCGTCTCGGAGGAGGCGCTGTGGGCCTGCACCACCTGCAACGCCTGCGTTGAGATCTGCCCGGTGGGCAACCAGCCCATGTTGGACCTCTTGGAGATGCGCCGCCATCAGGTCCTGATGGAGAATGCTTTCCCCGAGCAACTGCAAGTCGCCTTCCGCGGCATGGAGCGCCAAGGCAACCCGTGGGGGCTTGCGCCGGAGCACCGCCTGGATTGGGGACGGGACCTGGACCTGCCGACAGTGGCGACTCATCCGCAAGCGGAGATCCTGTGGTGGGTGGGCTGTGCGCCGGCAACCGACGCGCGGGCGCAGAAGACGGCGCGCGATTTTGTGCGCATCCTGCGTGCGGCGGGCGTGGATTTTGCGGTGCTGGGCGAGCGCGAGCGCTGTACCGGCGACTCGGCACGCCGCGCTGGCAACGAGTACCTTTTCTCGCAACTGGCCCAAGAGAACGCGCAGACACTGAACGCGGTGCGGCCGCGACGCATTGTGACCACGTGCCCGCACTGCCTGAACACATTGGCCAACGAGTATCCGGCTTTCGGCGTGAATTACGAAGTGATCCACCATACTCAACTGATCAACGAATTGGTCGGGGCAGGTCGCCTCACGCTGGCGCCGCAGGCGATGGAGGCGGTTGCCTTCCACGATCCTTGCTACCTGGGGCGGCATAACGGGGTGTTCGAGGCGCCGCGGGGCGCGTTGCGCCTGGCCGGCGCGCAGCTTCAAGAGTTGCCGCGTTCGCGGGCCAACTCGTTTTGCTGCGGCGCGGGCGGGGCACAAATGTGGAAAGAAGAA
>MGOA01000120.1 GCA_001796965.1 Chloroflexi bacterium RBG_16_64_43 | reverse complement strand
CACGACGTTCGAGAACGGCGCGGGCGTGGTGGCCGACACGGGCATCGTCGAGGCGAAGGGCAAGGTGCTGGTCATCGTTGTCCTGGGGAACCAGACCGGCTCTGCAGATTACGAAGAGTCAATGCTCCTGATCGGGGAGGTGGCCCGCGCCGCATACGAGACGTGGATCGAACCGCCCGAGGTCCAGCCCGGGTGGCTGCATGGGACCCCGCCTTAGCCTTGCCGGGTCCGCATCGAAAACAAACGAGGGCAGCCAAGCTGCCCTCGTTTCGCGTCTGCGGCTTCTCCCGTAACTCAAGCGACTGAAACCTGTCGCCCGTTACTGTTCGACTTCATGCACCAGGTCGTCCAGCGCGCGCCGCGGCGAGGCGGGCGGCGATTCGGCGGCGTAACCGATGGGTAGAATCGCAATCGGAGTCCAGTCCATGGGCGCCCCCACGGCCTGGCGTACTGCGGCTTCGTCGAATGCGCCGACCCACACGCACGCCAGGCCTTCATCCACCGCGGCCAGCATGGCATATGTGCAGGCGATGGTCGCATCCTGAACCGCGTAGAGCGTCGTCCCGCGCTTCCCGTAGCGCGCTGCCGCGCGTCCGGCGTTGGTGCAAAAGACGAGCGCCAGCTGCGCCTCTTCAATGAAGGACTGGCCGCCCGCGGCGCGGGCGAGCGCTGCCCTTGCCGTGGCTGAGCGCGCCA
This sequence comes from Chloroflexi bacterium RBG_16_64_43, assembly GCA_001796965.1. Lineage (GTDB taxonomy): Bacteria > Chloroflexota > Anaerolineae > Anaerolineales > RBG-16-64-43 > RBG-16-64-43. Next base: position 16,257 of record MGOA01000120.1, on the reverse strand, counting down.
GGCAGACCTGGTAGGCCTGCAAGTTGCCCGCCGAAGGCGCGCTGCTCACTGCGTCCAGAATGCGCTCAACCACGCCTGCCTCGACGGGTTGGGATGTGTATGCCCGCACTGAGCGGCGCGCCGCGATGAGTTGGCTGAACTGCATGGCAATTCCTTCTTGAGCCGGAGGGCTAAATGGCGTCCTGGGCCACCTTCTCGCCGAAAGAGAGCAGCACTTTGATCATGCCCGGCTCGCGTGCCTCGGCATACACGCGCAGCACCGGCTCGGTGCCCGAGGGGCGGATGAGCAGCCACGAGTCATCGGCCAGAATGTACTTGATTCCATCCAGGCTGCGCACCTCTTGCACACGCACGCCGCCCAGATCGCCCGGAGGGTCCTCACACAGCCGGCGGGTGAGCGCCTCCTTGTTGACCGGGTGGGCGATGCGCAAGTCCTTCCGCTCGTAGTGGACCGGGCCGACGGTCTTCAACAAGTCCGCCACCAGTTCCTCCAGCGGCGCACCGTAGGCGGCCACCATCTCAACGAGCAGCAGCCCCATGAGCACGCCGTCGCCTTCGGGGATGTGCCCGGCGAAGCTGATGCCGCCAGACTCCTCGCCGCCGATGAGTACGTCGCCGCCGATCATGTAATCGGCGATGTGATTGAACCCCACCGGAGTCTCGTGCAGCTCGAGCCCGTAGCGGTCGGCCAGGCGGTTGATCATTTGGGTGGTCGAAACGGTCTTGATCACCTTGCCGCGCAGCCCGCGTTTCTCTACCAGGTAGCGCAAGGCGAGGGCCATGATCTTGTGCGGGTCGACGAATTGTCCGCGGCCGTCCATCGCGCCGATGCGGTCGGCGTCGCCGTCGGTGGCCACCCCCAGTTCGCCGTGCCCGGCGGCGATGGCGCCGGCCAGCGGGCCCAAGTAGCGCGCAATCGGTTCGGGGTGCACGCCGCCAAACCCGGGATTCATTTCGCCGCGGATCTCAAAGACCTCGCAGCCGGTGCCTTGCAGGATGCCTTTGATCTGACCGCGGCCGGCGCCGAACATCGAGTCGACCACCACGCGCGGCGCATGGCTGGCGATCAGGTCGAAGTTGATCAGCGTGCGCAGATGATCGAAGTAACCGGTGCTCGGGTTAAAACGGCGGATGAGCCCCTTGGAGGTGGCCTGCTCGAAATCCATCAGGTTCGGCCCGCGCCCGCGCGATTCGTTGTCGCTCAGGTACACCTCCACCCGGCGGCACTGCTCGGGGAGCGCCGAACCGCCGTAGGAGGCCTTGAGCTTCACTCCGTTGTAGCGCGGGGCATTGTGCGAAGCAGTGATCATCACCCCGGCAATCGCCTTGAGGCGGCGCACGGCGAGCGAGATGGCGGGCGTGGGGGCATCGGCATGCGCCAAATGCACGGTGTATCCATTCCCCGCCAGCACGCGCGCCACGTCGGAAGCGTAGCGATCCGACAGGAAGCGCGTGTCGAAACCGACCACCATCGTGTGCGCGTCGACGGAGGGCTGCTGTCGCTGCGGTTCGTCCCAATCTGGCGCCGCAACGGCATCGGCGATGGCCTGCGAAACCAGCCGTAGGTTGCCGAAGGTGAATGTGTCGGATATGACTGCGCGCCAACCATCGGTGCCAAAGTGAATCATGCGTCGGATCCTCGAGGGAATGTGCGCTTCCGCACTGCCGTGGGCTCGAGTAGTGGCATGCGGTGTGCAGCGGGATTATACCCGCGCGTATCTCGCCGGGCGCTAAGGATAGACCAACGCCACCATCAGATCGTTTACGTTCGTCCCGGTGGGGCCGGTGTGCACGCACGCCCCCAGCGCATGCAGCAACCCATGGCTGTCGTTTTCTCGCAAGGTGAGGTCGATGTCGTATCCCAATTCGGCGGCGGTTGCGGCGCTTGTGCCGGTGACGATCGCCCCAGCGGCCGGGCTGTTCCCGTCCACCCCGTCCATGGCCAGCATCATCAAGGCCACACCCTCCGCGCCGGCCATCTTTTGCGCTGCGCCGAGTGCGGCCTCCTGGTTTCGCCCGCCGCTGCCGTGGCCGCGCATGGTCACGGTCGTCTCGCCGGCGAAGATCATAGCTCGCGGCAGCGTCCCCGGCCCGGCCTCGGCGCGCGCGTCCAGAGCAATCCCGGCCAGCTGCCGGCCGACCTGCAGGGCTTCCCCGCTGACCTCCAGCGAGACCACATCCGCATTGAACCCGAGCCAGCGTGCACACTCTTGCGCCGCGCTGGCAGCCGTTGCGCTTGAACCGATGAGCAGGTTGTACGCGGTCGGTCGAATCGGCGCCGGCGCCGGCGGGTTCTCTTCGATCGCGGCGCGCACAGCAGGCGGCAGAGCCTCCCACAACGCCAGGCGCGTCAGGATCGCGCGCGCCTGGGCACCGTCGGCGGGCTCATCGACCGTGGGCCCCGAGGCGATATCGGCCAGCGGATCGCCAATGATGTCGGACAGGATCAGGCCGATGGTCTGCGCCGGTTGAGCCATGCGCGCCAGCCCGCCGCGCTTGATCTGCGAAAGTGACGCCCGCACGAGGTTGAACGCTCGAATGTCCGCGCCCGAACGCAGCATGAGCTCCTGCACCTGGCGCAAGTCGTCAAGGGTGAGCGGCGGACGCAGGTGTTCGACCAGGGCCGAGCCGCCACCGGAAACGAGAGCCAGCAAGGTATCCTTTGGGCCGAGGTCGTGTGCCATTCGCGCGATGCGCCGCCCTGCCTCCAGGCTGCCTTCGTTCGAGAGCGGGTGCCCGCCGAGAACGAAATCGAACCGGGGTGGCAGATGCGGCGGTCGTTGCGCAGAAACAATTAGCCCGCGCGCGTATGCAACTTGCAGTATGTCGGCGGCTGCGGTGGCCATGCCCGCGGCCGCTTTGCCCACCGCAACGATTGTGACTGTTCCCGCGCGGGGGAGAACGACCCGTCGTTCTCCCGCGGTGAGGATTCCATTCTCGAAAGCCAATACTCCGGCCACCAAGCGGTGGGGGTCGACCGCCCTCAGCGCCTCGCCGCGGATCGTCTCCAGCGCGGCCAGGTGATTCGACCAGGATGGAACGCTCATGGATGAATGGCAGCCGCGGCGGCCTGCGCCGCGTCGTGCGGGGACACGCCCTCCAGCAGAACTTGCCGGACGGCGCGGTCTAGAAGCGGGCCGAGTGTCACGAGCACTTCTTCCGAGGGCTGCGCCTCGCCTGCCTCGGCGCACTCCCCGGCCAACGCGGTGAGGAATCCCGCAGGCCATGCCGCCAGCGCTCCCTGGCGAGTGGGCAGCATGCCCTGCGCGCGCGTCCATTCACCCAGGAATTCCGCATCGCTCAACCAGGTCAGCAGCTGTGTGGCCAATTGCGCGCGATTACCGTCGACCGCCGTTATGGCCCACGCCCATCCGGTCACCAGGGTACTCGCCAAGGTGCCGGGCGTAGGCGGCAGACTCCCCGAGAGGCCGGAACGCGAGCGCGTGGCCGTGGCCAATGCGGAGAAGCTCGTCACGGCGCCGCGTCCGCGAGTCTGCAAGGCGAGCAGGGCCTGCTCGGGGGTGGCCAACTGCAAGCTGCCCGGCGAGAGCACGCCGCCCTCCTCCAGTTCGAGCAGCCAGGCCAGGCTGCGCTCCAGCGAGTCCCCATTCAGCGCGAGAGTGCTCGCCGAAGCGGGCAGCTCGCCCCCCTCCATATGATATGCCAGCAACAGCAAGCGCGCGCTCGGATCGGCCAGAGGCAGATGCAGTTGATCATCCCAGGTGGTCAGGCTCTTCCATTGAGGAGGTGCGAGGGGTGCAGGTTCGCGCTGGGCAAGCACCAGACAGTCGGCCACAAACGGAATGCCGTACATCCGCCCATCCACAGTGGCGAGCGGCGCGACGAAGGCGAACCAGCCCGCGCCTTCTTCGGGTTGCACTTCTGCGGGCAGGGGGTGGATCAGACCCTTGAGCGCGGCGGCGTGCAGGCTGGGCTGGTCGAGCGCCACCACATCCGGCAGGGCCTCGGGGGCCGCCCCGGCGGCCAGGCCAAGCATGTCGCGCAGCCCGCCCGGGCCGGATTCCGCGCGCAGCCGCACGTCGATGCGCACGCCCGGGTTGGCGAGCTCAAAGTCGTGCAGTCGATCGCGCAGCACCGCTCCGCCCGGTGATCCCTCATCCGCACGGAAGCTGACCGGCAGCCACAACCGCAGCGTGACCTCCGTGGCGGCAGGCGTGCCCAAGCTGATCAGGGCGGGGGATGTGGTGGGTGTCGCCTCCGCCGTCGGCAGGCCCACCGGCTCAGGGCCGGGGAAGAGACTGCATGCGGAGAGTACAAGTGCCAGCCACAGGGTGAGGCTGGCTCGAAATCGAGTGGCCATATCAATCAAGTATAGCAGTATGCCTGCGCCAGGCTGGCCCTCAGGGCGCACCGAAGGCGCACCTGCGGCCGTGGTAGGATGTGCCCAAGACCTTTGCTGCGGACGCCCCATGGCCGAAAAGATTCTGGTCGTCGAAGACGAAACGATCCTGCGCGAAACGCTGGCCTACAACTTCACCAAAGAAGGGTATTCGGTGGAGCAGGCGGCCGACGGCCCGGCTGCGATCGATGGTCACTCCTTCGGCATCCGTTGCGCAATGTCGAGCGATGAGGAAGATAATGCAGTCCAAGGTGCTGTTCGTCTGCGTTGAGAATTCGTGCCGCAGTCAGATGGCCGAGGGGCTCGCAAAGCTGCATGCCGCAGATGTGCTCGTGCCGACAAGCGCAGGCTCGCGGCCCTCGGGCCGCGTTGACTCTTCCGCGGTGCAGGCGATGCTGGAAGTCGGGTATGACCTCACGCCGCATTACTCCAAGTCCCTGTCCGCGGCTGCCGCCGGCCGATACGGTTATTTGATTACCATGGGCTGCGGCGATACGTGCCCGTCTATTCCAGCTGACCATCACGAAGACTGGGAAATCCCCGATCCCAAAGGCAAATCGATGGATGCATACCGTGCGGTACGGCGCATGATCGAGGGCAGAGTGCAAGACTTAGCGGAACGGGTCCGCGACGGGCAATCCCGATAGTCTGCCCACCGACCGTCCGGCGGAACGAATCTCGCCTTCTTGAGATCGGACGTGTGATGTGGATTGGAGGCGAGGTAGCGGCGCGGGTCGAGCTAGCCAAATCGGCCCGTGACGTAGTCCTCTGTGCGCTGGTCGCTCGGACGGGTGAAGAGATCCTTGCCCACCCCGAACTCGACCAACTCGCCCTGCAGCAAAAAGGCGGCGAAGTCGGCTGTGCGGCCGGCCTGCTGGACCGAGTGCGGGACCAGAACGATGGTGTAGTCCTTCTTCAATTCCTGCAGCGCGGCCTCGACTTTCCCGGTGGAGATCGGGTCGAGGCCCGAAGTCGGCTCGTCCAGCAGAATGACCTCCGGCTGCAAGGCAAGCGAGCGCGCCAGGCACAGACGTTGTTGTTGGCCGCCCGACAGCGCAATGGCTGGATCCTCCAGGCGCTCGTGCACCTCGTCCCACAACGCAGCCAGTCGCAAGCTCTGTTCCACCGCCTCGTCCAAACGCGCTGCCTCGTGGATGCCCATTAACTCCAGGCCGTAGGTGATGTTCCCGCGGATGGTGAATGGCAGCACCACCGGCCGGGCAAATACCATCCCGACCTTGCGCCGCAGCGCGACCACATCGGTTGCCGGATCGAGAATGTTCACGCCGTCGAGCAGCACGCGGCCCGAGACCGTTTTGACATCGGCCAAGTCGTTGAGCCGGTTGATGCAGCGCAGCAGGGAGGATTTGCCGCCGCCGGCGGGCCCGAAGAGGACCGTGATGGCATTGGCAGGAATCGTCATCGACACGCCGCGCAGCGACTCGGTTCCATCAGTGTATTGAAGCGTCAGATTGTCGACGACGATCTTGTCCATGCGGACTACCACTGCCGGCGGGCGCGGGCCCGCGAGCGGATGACGGTCGCCGCCAGATTCATACTCAGCACGAAGACGATCAGCACCAGCGCCGTGCCGTATTGGATTTGTACAGGCATCCCCGGCACTTGCGTCGAAATCACGAACAGGTGATACGGCAAGGCCATCGTCGCATCCAGCGGCGAGTTCGGCAACCGGGGAAGGAAGAATGCCGCGCCGGTGAACAGAATCGGGGCGGTCTCCCCTGCGGCGCGCTCAAGCCCAAGGATGACCCCGGTGAGGATGCCAGGCACTGCCTGGGGCAGGACGATGCGCCAGATCGTCTGCCAGCGCGTGCCCCCCAATGAGACGCTCACCGTGCGAAAGGACTGGGGAACCGCTCGCAGCGCCTCCTCCGCGGCGCTGATGATCACCGGCAGCGTCATGATCGACAGGGTCAGAGATGCCGAAAGGATGCTTGTCCCGAAGCGCAGGAATAAGACGAACAGCCCAAGCCCGAAGAGGCCGTAGACCACGGACGGGATGCCCGCCAGGTTAATGATCGCCACGCGAATCAGTCGCGTCAGCGTGTTCTCCTGCGCGTATTCCGCGAGATACACCGCCGCGGCGACGCCCAGCGGCACGGAGAACACGGCCGTGCCCAGCGTCAGGAGGAAGGTGCCGACAATTGCCGGCAGGATGCCTCCCTGACGCATGCCGTCACGTGGCAGGCCGCTTAGGAATTCCCACGAGACGGCCGACCCCCCTTGTTGGACGATATAGCCCACCACCATCGTGATTGGCACGACGGTCGCCAAGGCTGTCAGCGACAAGACCCCGAAACCGATTCGCTGCACCAGCCGGCGCTGAACCGAACCAGCCCGGAAACTCCGGCCGGCGTTCGACTCGGGTGCCGTCGTGCGGCTCGCCGGCCCGCTCACGACAGGATCCTCTCGGACCGGCTGCGTTGGCGAAAGACGACCGCCGAAGCGATGACATTCACCACCAGAGAGATCACGAACAGCAACATGCCGATGAAGAACAACACGTGATAGTGAGGGCTGCCGCTGGCGACTTCGCCCATCTCGGCCGCGATGGTGGCGGTCATCGTCCTCACCGGCGAGACGATCGATGACAGCCGCACAGCCAATACCGGCGCGTTACCGGTGACCATCATCACCGCCATCGTCTCGCCGACTGCCCGACCCATCCCCAGTAGGACGGCGGTGAGGACGCCCGAGCGGGCCGCCGGAAGAGTCACGCCCCACATCGTCTGCCAGGGCGTCGCCCCTACCGCCAGGGCGGCATCGCGATACGCCCTGGGTACCGCGTCCAGTGCGTCCTCGGCAATCGAGACGATTGTCGGCAGGGCAATGCCGCCCAGAAGGATCGAGCCGGCCAGCGCGGTCAGCCCCGTCGGCAGGTCCAAGAAGAGACGCAGGTAGGGAGAGAGGACGAGGATGCCGAGGAAGCCAAGCACAACCGACGGCAACCCGCCGAGCAGCTCGACCAGTGGTTTGAGAATCTCCCGGACCCAGCGTGGGGCGATTTCGGAAATGAACATCGCCGTCCCAATTCCAAGTGGAACGGCGATCGCCATCGCACCCACGGTGACGATCAAGGAGCCGGTGAGGAGAGGCAATACCCCGAAGTACCCCTCGATTGGATACCAGCGGGTGCCGAACAATTCCGCAAGCGGCGTCTCGAACAGAGCCGGCGCGCCCTGGCGAACGAGGAAAAGGAAGATCAGCCCGACAAAGACGATTGCCGAGTACCCGGACAACTGGATCAACCGGGTGATGATTGCCTCACCCCAATTGAAACGCCGGCCCGCCTCGGGGGCTCGATCCCCGAGGGTGGATTTGCCGTCCGGGTCTTTCAAGGTTGGGCCCCTCTCGCCACGGGCACGAATCCAAGGCGTCCCACAACCAACTGAGCCTCCGGACTCAGGATCCAATCCAGATACGCTTTGATCGCGCCTGTCGGTTGGCCGGCAGTGTACATGTACAGATCACGAGCCACAGGGTAGGTCAGGTCGTTGACCGTCGCCGCGGATGGCAGGACGTATGCCTCGCCTGGACCGTGGGCAACGGCGATCGTCTTCAGGTCCGGCGGCACGTAGCCCAGGCCGTCATAGCCGATGGCGTTGGGATTCTGGCGCACTTCGTTGACGATACCTTCGGAGGATGGCAAGAGCAGCGTGTCGGTTGAGAACAGAGTGTGATTGTCTTTCAGCCCCAAGCGCACGACGGTTTCCAGGAAGTAGACATGCGTCCCCGAATTCGTCTCGCGCGACAGGCGCACGATCGGTCGATCTTCGCCGCCCACCTCGCTCCAGTTGCTGATCTGGCCGCTGTAGATGTCGGACAGCTGCTGCAGAGTCAGCTGGGCGACCGGGTTCTGCGGGTGGACGATGACCGCGATGGCGTCGCGAGCGACGACGAATTCCGTCGGTTGGAGACCCTCCGCCTGTGCCTGCTGCGCCTCTTCGGGCTTGATCTGCCGCGAGGCATTGGCGATGTCGACCGTGCCGTTGATCAACGCCGTGAGGCCGACTCCACTGCCCCCGCCGCTGACTGAGAGGCGCACCTCGGGATGCTCCTGCTGATACTGCTCGGCCCAGGCCAGCGCGAGGTTGACCAGCGTGTCGGAGCCTCGGTTTTCGATGTATTCAGTGGCCCCGACCGGGGTGATCGAGGCAGACCCTGCCCCGCAGCCGGTCAGAACGAGGGAGATCAGAACAAGAGCGCGCACAGTCCGCATCGGGGCGATTATAAGAGGAAAGCCCCCGCGGCGGGACCCCGCTCGCGCCGCAGTTGGGTACAATCCATCCCATGGACGCGGCACCTGCGGCGCTTACGACCCACGACCTCAGCCTCTACTACGGCCGGTTTCGCGCCGTGCGCGATGTCAACCTGGCCGTCCAAAGGCAGCGCATCACCGCCATCATCGGCCCGTCCGGCTGCGGCAAGAGCACCCTGCTGCGCTCCTTCAACCGGATGAACGACGTCATCCCCGGTACGCGGGCCGAAGGGCGGATCATGTTCGCCGGCCAGAACATTCTCGTCCCGGAGGTTGACCCGGTCGTGCTTCGCCGCCGCATTGGCATGGTCTTCCAGAAGCCTAATCCGTTCCCCAAGTCGATCTTCGACAACGTCGCCTGGGGGGCGCGGGTCAACGGTTTCCGCGGCGAACTCGAGAAGCGAGTCGAGACCGCTCTGCGCCAGGCCGCCCTGTGGGAAGAGGTCGAAGACAAGCTCGATCGAGACGCACTGGCCCTCAGCTTGGGCCAGCAGCAACGCCTGTGCATCGCTCGCGCCCTGGCCGTCGAGCCGGAAATCATCCTCATGGACGAGCCATGCTCGGCGCTCGACCCCATCGCGACTCTCAAGATCGAGGACTTGATGCGCTCGCTGGCCCTCACCTATACCATCGTGATCGTGACCCACAACATGCAGCAAGCGGCACGAGTCTCGGATGTGACAGCAATGATGATGCTCGGTGACGACAGCCGGGCAGGTACGATCATCGAGGTGGACGACACCAAGGCTATCTTCACTCGGCCGAGGGACAAGCGCACCGAAGACTACGTGACCGGACGCTTCGGCTAATGATGACCGCGAGAAAGCGCACGGTGGGAGGCGGATCCATGCCAAATGCAATCGGGAGTCCCGAGAAGCGACGGGTGCGGCTCGAGCGTGACATCGCCCGGCTCAACGAAGACCTGCTTGCTCTGGGGAGCATCGTCGAGCAGGCCACTCTGGAAGCTGTGGAATCCCTCAAGCAACGCGATTTCGAGACCTCGCGGCGTATCGTGCGCGACGACCGCGAGATCAACCGCCGCCGGTTCGCCATTGAAGAGGCGGTATTGGCGGTCATCGCCACGCAGCAGCCGGTGGCCCACGATCTGCGCCACCTGACAGCCGTCCTGGACGTCGTGACCGAACTCGAGCGCATGGGGGATTACGCCAAGGGAATCGCCGAGATCAACTTGCGCATCGGCGAAAAGCCGCTCATCAAACCGCTCATCGACGTGCCACGCATGGCCGAGAAGGCCGTGGCTATGCTGCACAGCGCATTGGGCGCGTTTGTCGCCGGAGATGCCGTTCGGGCGCGCGAAGTGCCGAATGCCGACGACGAGGTGGACCAGTTGTACAACCAGGTCTACAACGAGTTGGTGATGTACATGATCTCCGACCCACGCACGATCGACGGTGCCACCTACCTGCTGTGGGTTGCCCACAACCTCGAGCGGCTGGCCGACCGGGTCACCAACATCTGCGAACGGACGATCTTCTTGGTGACCGGCGAGCAGTTGGAAATGGATAGCGAAGGAGACTTCGCCTAACCCGCGCGCGCCTGCCGCAGCCCGCCGCGGTCCCGCCGAGGGCGCCATGGCGTTGTGGGTTTTCTCAATTTCCTTCGCCGGTGGTAGACTAGAAAGCGCGCAGTTGCCGAGATCCCTCTTCCAGCGGTTGGAGGCCGAATGCCTGCCGTCCGGATAGTCTGTATCGAAGACGACCCGCAGATCATCGAGCTGGTGCGGACGATCCTCGGCCGCAAGGGCTATCAAGTCATCGGGGCGGCGGGCGGCCAAGAGGGGTTGACCCTGGTCCAGGCACAGCGACCGGATCTCATCCTGCTCGATTTGATGATGCCGGATCTGGACGGCTGGGAAGTCTACCGGCGGCTAAAAGAAGACCCCTTGCTGGCACCTTTGCCGGTGATCGTGGTGACCGCGCGCGCCCAAGATATCGACCGGGTTCTGGGGTTGCACGTGGCCCACGTCGATGACTATCTCTCCAAGCCTTTTACGCCCAAACAGTTGACCGAAAGCGTCGACCGCGTTCTGGCGCGGCGGCGAGCCACCTCCTCGGGGTGATGGGCTGCCATGCCTGATCTCACGGAACCCATGTTTTCCAGGGGGCGCCAGGGTACGTGCACCGTCGTCAACCGGACGCGCGGTGCGCCCTTGGCCGGGCAAGTCCGCGTCTGTCGCAGCTTCGGCTCGCGGCTGATGGGACTCATGATGCGTCGTCGTCTGGGCAGTGAGCGAGGGGTTCTGCTGGTGATGAGCACGACCTCGCGCATCGATTCGGCTATTCATATGCTGTTCGTCTTCTTCCCCTTGGCCGTCTTCTGGCTCGACGAGGAGGGTTTTGTCGTCTCGCGCTGCTTGGCCAAGCCGTGGCGCCTCTTCTATGCCCCGCAGCGCCCGGCTCGCTACGTGCTCGAAGTGGCTCAGGCTCGGATCGATTCTGCCGCTGTTGGAGACTGCCTTGCGCTGGATGCCGCGGGCGCTGCACGCTAGCGCGCTGCTCACCCTCCTGTTTGCGTTAGCTCGGCCGGCCTCTGCCCAGGTGCAGGGGCCGATTTACATTGTCCAAACGGGCGACAACCTGACTGCCATCGCCGCCCGCTTTGGCACACGCCTCGACGAGTTGATGGCGGCCAACGGGTTCGACCTCGCGCACGTGCTCCAACCCGGCGATCGCATTCTGATCCCGGGCCTGGAGGGAATCCGCGGGGTGCTCACGACGCATACGGTCGAATTCGGGGAGAACCTGACGACGCTCTCTTTGCGCTTTGGGCTCTCGCCGGAAGCTGTTTTGCGCCTCAACCACACCGTAAATCCAGAGCGCCTGTATGCCGGCCAAGAACTAGTCATCACACAACCGGAGCAGGCAACCCCTCCGTCTGTAGTGGGCGACGTGCGCATCGAGCGCGGTCGGCTGGCGCCCCAGGTGAGCGGCGAACCGCTGCTGCTCACCGCTGCGAAGGGCGGGCTCAACCCGTGGGCGGTGGTGCAGGTTAACGGTCTGCTGTCTTTTGCCGACCAGTTCGCGGGCCGCACCCTGTATCTCGCGGAGGGCGATCTTCCGTTGCGCGCATGGCCGGCTCCCATCACCGAGGTTCGCTTCCGGGCTCTGCCGCTCACCCAGGGCCGCACGGCCGAGGCGCACGTGGAGTCGTCGGCTGAGGCACGCGTGCAAGGCGCGCTCGCATCTTACCCGTTGAACTTCGCCAAAAGTGACAACGCTTGGGTGGCGCTGCAAGGATTACCCGCCATGATCGATCCGGGTGTCTATCCCTTCTCAATACGCTTGCAGCTCGAGGATGGGACAACGCGGGAGTTCGGCCAGGACGTGGCCGTCGCCTCCGGTGACTACCCCAACGAAGCGCCCCTGGTGGTGAATCCGGAAACGCTTGACCCGGCCGTCAATCAACGCGAACTGGAATCGATGCGCGCCATGGTGGCCGCCTTCACGCCGGACCGGGCGTGGAGCACTCCCTTCAGCGAGCCGGTGGATACCGGAGTTACCTCATCGTTCGGCCGGCCTCGGCTCTTCAATGGCACGTACGCTACCTACCACGCCGGAATAGACTTCGCCGGACGGGTAGGGCGCGAGATCTTCGCACCTGCCGGCGGGCGTATCGTCTTCACCGGTCTGCAAGATGTGTGCGGGCTGGCCACGGTCATCGATCACGGGTGGGGCATCTACTCGCGGATTTGCCACCAGGAGTCGGTGAGCGTTCAAACGGGGCAGACCATCGCGGAGGGGGAGCAAATCGGAACCGTTGGGCGGAGCGGCCGGGTGACCGGCCCGCACCTGCACTGGGAGGTGTGGGTGGGGGGCGTGCAAGTGGACCCGCAGCAGTGGCTGGACGAGTTGTTCCCTTAGGAGGGATCGGGCATGCTCGAAGGCGGCTCGTGCTCGTCGCCCTTGGCGGCCAAGATTTCGCGTGCCTGCTCAGCCAAGCGGGCGGGGACGAATACTTGCACGCGGCCCAACGCACCCATCGTCACCCTGTAAACGCTGCCGGCGGCCTCCGAACTGAGCATCACCGGAATGCTGTTGGCCTCGAGCTGGGAGCGGCACCACTCGCCCTCAAGAACGCCGTAGACTTCAGCAACGCACACGATGTCCGCGTCCATCATTTACCTTCAGCTCGGCTCATTGCGTTCGCCAGCCTAGTGTAACGCCGGTCTCGCTCCGCGTGCAACCCGGCTTCCGCAAGAAGCTTGGGGGGTGCTAGGGTGTGACGAGGAGAAGCTCATGACACCTATCAATCTCTTCCTCATCGGATTTGGCAGCGTCGGGCGTGCGTTGGCGCGAATGCTCGTGGCCAAACAGGCCGACTTACGCCAGCGGTATGGGCTGGAATTCCGCCTGACCGGTGTCCTCACCCGCGCCCATGGCCTGGCAATTGCCTCGGAGGGATTGCCGACCGAGGATCTCGTGCGAGTTGTGGAGGCCGGAGGGCGCCTCGATGAATTCGGGCGGACTAAGCCGCTCGCGCAATTGGATCAGAACTTGCGCCTGGCTCAGGCACACGTCATGGTCGAGGTTACGCCGCTCAACCCGCGCACCGGAGAACCGGCACTGACGCACGTGCTCACGGCCCTTGAAGCGGGAGTCCACGTTGTCACGGCTAACAAGGGGCCGCTGGTCTACGGATATAAGACGCTGCGCGACCTCGCCGCACAGAACCACCTCCATTTCCTTTTTGAGTCGACCGTCCTCGATGGTGCACCAGTCTTCTCGCTCTTTCGCGAGACGCTTCCGGCGGCGCGCCTGCTCGGCTTTCGCGGCGTGCTCAATTCAACCACCAACTTCATTCTCGGCGAACTCGAGGCGGGTAAGGATTTGGAGGACGCAGTTCGCGCGGCGCAGGCGTTGGGGATTGCCGAAACCGACCCCGCGGCGGATGTGGACGGGTGGGATGCGGCAATCAAGGTGGCGGCGCTGGCGACGATTCTGATGGACTCGCCGATTCTGCCTTCGCAAGTCAAACGTGAAGGCATTCGGGGCATCACCCCGGCCATGGCGCGTGAGGCGCGCGGCGCCGGGCGCCCGATCAAATTGGTGTGTCGAGCCCGGCGCGCCGCCGGGGGCGGCCTGGAGGCGTCCGTGGGCCCGGAGAGCCTTCCGTGGGGCGACCCCTTGGCGACCGTCTCAGGGACCTCGTCGGCGATTCATTTTGAGATCGACATGCTGGAAGGGCTGACCCTGATCGAGCACAACCCGGGACCCCAGACCACAGCTTATGGCCTGTTGGCGGATCTGATCCGTGCCACCCGCAGCTCGGCGGGATAGTTGCGCCCTGCGAGGATGGGCCGTCGGGCCTTTGATATAATCGCCCACCACACATCGTTCAGAGAACACGGCGGACGGCGGGAGACGGTCAGCCTGCGCGGCTATCAGCATCGCTCGCCTTCGCCTTTAATGCGAGTCGCGTGCGCTGCACGGCGCGACTCGGCCAACGCGAGAGCGGTCGGAGAGGACCCGCGCGGGCGGCCCGCTGGCGTGCATCCCTCCGCTAAACCTGGGCGCTGCGGGTCGTAGAGAGGCCGAATGTACAAGACGCATACCTGCGGCGAATTGCGTGCCGCGCATGAAGGAACCGAGGTCTCACTCGCGGGCTGGGTCCATCGCCGGCGGGACCATGGTGGGGTGATCTTCCTCGATCTGCGCGACCGCTGGGGAATAGTCCAAATCACAGCCCATCCAGATGTGGAGCCGGAGGCTCATGCGGCGGCCATTGACGTACGCAACGAGTTTGTCTTACAGGTGCGCGGGGTGGTGCGCCGCCGGCCGGCCGGCATGGAAAACCCCGGGCTGGCCACGGGCGAGATCGAAATCGAAGCGCGCGAGGTGCGCATCCTCAACCCTGCGCGCACTCCGCCCTTTGTGATCAACGAAGATAAACCGGTGGATGAGAGTGTGCGCCTCAAGTATCGCTACCTCGACCTGCGCACCGAGCGTATGGCGCGCAACCTCGTGCTGCGCCACCGCGTCGTCAAGTTCATCCGAGACTACATGGATGCTCACGGGTTCATTGAGGTCGAAACGCCCATCTTGTTCAAGACGACGCCGGAGGGCGCACGCGACTACCTTGTGCCGTCGCGCATCCATCCCGGAAAATTCTATGCGCTGCCGCAGAGCCCGCAGCAACTCAAGCAGTTGCTCATGGTTGCCGGCATCGAACGATACTTCCAGATTGCCCGGTGCTTCCGCGACGAAGACCAACGCGGTGACCGGCAGCCCGAATTCACGCAACTGGATGTGGAGATGTCGTTCGTGGAGCGCGAAGATGTGATGGCCCTGGCGGAAGATCTATTTACCCGTCTGGTGGCAGAGGTTGTGCCGGCGAAGCGGCTGCAGGCCAGCCCCTGGCCGCGCCTCACCTATGCCGAAGCCATGGCGCGCTTCGGCAAGGACAACCCCGACCTGCGCTTCGCAATGGAGCTCAAGGATGTAACCGACCTGGCCCAGGGCAGCGGGTTCAAAGTCTTCGAGGAGGGGGTGGCTCACGGCGGGCACGTGCGCGGGCTGAACGTCAAGGGACAGGCCGAGTGGAGCCGCAAGCAGATCGACGAGTTGCTTGAGTTCATTCGCCCCTACGGCGCCAAAGGCCTGGCCTACCTGGCCCTCACCTCGAGTGGAGAGGTGCGCTCATCCTTCGCAAAGTTCCTCGCCGCGGACCGGCTCCAGGCATTGCAGGCCAGGCTGGAGGCTCAGCCGGGTGACCTGCTGCTCTTCGTCGCCGACAAGCCCTCGGTCGTATTCGAATCCCTGGGTCGGTTGCGTGTGCATTTGGGCGAACGCCTCGGGTTGTGCGACCCCAACCTGCTCGCATTCTGCTGGATAGTCGACTTCCCCTTCGTGGTGTGGAGCGAGGCCGAAAAGCGTTGGGATCCGAGTCACCACCTGTTTACTTCGCCAGCGCTCGAGGATATTCCCTTACTCGACAGCGCGCCCGGGCAGGCGCGCGGGCAGCAGTACGACATGGTGCTCAACAACTACGAGGTCGGCGGCGGATCGATCCGCATCCACGACCGTGCGCTGCAGGAGAAGGTCTTCCAACTGATCGGGCTCGACCCCCGGGTGGCGCGCGAACGGTTCGGGCACATGCTCGAGGCTTTCGAGTACGGCACGCCGCCGCACGGTGGCATCGCACCCGGGATCGACCGCCTATGCATGGTGCTGGCCGGGGAAGAGAACATTCGCGAGGTGATCGCCTTCCCGAAGAATCAACAGGCTGCGGACGTGATGGCGGGCGCCCCTTCCACGGCGGACCCACAGCAGTTGCAGGAACTGAGCATCCGCGTGGTGGCCGCCGAGTAAGTTGCGGGTGGGGCGCTCTTGTGGTATAAGGCGGGTAACCCTGCTGTGTTGGTGATGCAGCATCGCGTTTTGAGCCAACACGGTATGAGAGGGAATCTCGCTTACGCGGGCAAAGCGATAGGCACTCGCCAAGGCTGACCTCGCGGGCAGGTTCCCACCTGCGAAAGCAGGTTCAAAACAAAGCGGCACACGGCACAGCGGGGAGGTCTCATTCGCCACCTGCCATTCCGAAGAGGATCGGCAAGGTGGCTTTTCTTGCCGGGCCCGAGGGCGAGCGGTCATCGATGCAGGCG
>MGOA01000119.1 GCA_001796965.1 Chloroflexi bacterium RBG_16_64_43 | reverse complement strand
TGGTAGCGGCCCTTGCCCAGCCAGCGCAGGTCGTCGAGGTAGGTCTCGAAGAAATGGCGCAGCGTGGTGGTCAGACCCTTGACGATACCGAGACCATACATGAGCTCGTCCTTCCCGCGCTAGCGGTCCACTTCGCCCAAGGTGATGTCGATGCTGCCCAAGATGACCACCGCGTCGGCGATTTTCTGCCCGCGGCACATCTCGCCGAGCGGGGTCAGGCTGATGAACGACGGCGGTCGCACGTGGTAGCGCCACGGGTTGGGCTTGCCGTTGGAGACTACGTAGTAGCCTAGCTCGCCCTTCGGCCCGTCGACGCGAGCGTAAGACTCGCCGGCCGGCACTCGCACCTGATACGTCGCCTTGCCGGTCTGGATCTCTCCAGCCGGAATATCGCGCAGCGCCTGGCGCACGATCTTCAGGCTTTCGCGCATCTCATCCAGGCGGATCAGGTACCGGTCATACACGTCGCCGTGGGTGCGCACCGCCACGTCGAAATCGAAACGGTCGTAGATGCCATACGGCTCGGCGCGTCGGACGTCATAGGCCACTCCCGAGGCGCGCAACACCGGCCCGGCCGCGGCGAAGGCAATGGCCCGCTCAGGCGGCAGGACCCCCACCCCAATCGACCGCCCGCGAAGAATCTCGCTCCCGCTGAGGAATTCGTCGAGTTCGTCGATCTTATGCGGCAGGCGCTCCTCGACCAGTTCGCGGATGCGCTCGAGGGCGCCTTCCGGTAAGTCACGCGCCACCCCTCCGAAACGGAAATAGTTGCACATCATGCGCGAGCCGGTGATGGCTTCGAAGAGGTCGAGGATCAATTCGCGATCCTGGATCGCGTAAAGGGCGGGCGTGAAGTAGGCTCCGAGATCATTGAGCAGGAAGCCGATGAACCACAGGTGATTGCTGATGCGGCCCAGCTCGGCCATGATGACGCGGATGTACTCGGCTCGCTCTGGTGGGCGAATACCCATCAGCTTCTCGACCGCCAACGCGTAGCCGAAGTTGTTGCTCAGCGAGTTGATGTAGTCGAGCCGGTCGGTGAAGGGCATGTTCATCAGGAAGGTGTTGCGTTCGCCGATCTTCTCGTGGTTGCGGTGCAGGTAGCCCACCACCGGCTTGATATCGACGATCGTCTCGCCTTCCAGAACGGCCACCATGCGAAAGATGCCGTGGGTGGAGGGGTGTTGCGGGCCAAGGTTGATCAGCATGCGGTCCGTGCGCAATCCGCTGCCATTGCCGCCGGGCTCGATGCGGCCGAACGAGGCGTACAGCGCATCCTCGCCTTCAGGCACGTACCCCTCGAGGGTGAAACCGGGCGGGTACTCGACGTTGCTGCCGAACGGGTTTTGGTCTTCGCTGCGCCGTGCGCGGCCGCCCGGCCAACGCGCATCGAAGGGTTTGCCCTCCTGCTCGTAGAACGCTTCTTTCCAATCCTTGCGCATGGGCCAGCCGGCGAAGCCTTCCCACATCAAGATGCGGCGCAGATCCGGGTGCCCGTCGAAGCGGATGCCGTACATGTCGTAGGCCTCGCGCTCTTGCAGCTCCGCACCGGGGAAGAGCGACACCAGCGAGGGCAGGTGAGGGTCGTCACGCGGCAGGAGGGTGTGCAACACCAGCGCCCCCCCGCCCTGGGTGCGGAACAGATGGTAGACCACCTCCAGCTTGCCTTCCGGCAATTGGTCTACTCCGGTCACGCACGAAAGGTAGTCGTAGTGGAAATCGTCCCGCAGCGTGCGGGCCGCCTCGACCAGGCGCGCGGCCTCCACGCGGTAGCCCGTGTAACCCGGGCGCGTCTCATGCGCCAGCGCGTCGCCCAGACGCGCCTCGATCCCTTGCTCCAACGTTTTGGCGGGCGAAGATGTCATCGAGTGCCTCGGCAGCTAGGATGAGGGAAGGGTCGGAGACGCCGCGCCCCCCTGGGCGGAGGCCTGCGCAGCGCGTTCGCGCAAAAGGCCGGCCTGGCCAGGGTTGATGAGGTCAGGCCCTAGGAGCGGCAGCGGCACTTCCGCTGCTGTCTCGCGCCGGTACCATGCGACTTCGCGCAGCGATTGGCCGTCGATCTTATGTTGAAGGTGAATCAGCCCGTGCAGCAGCGCCTGGGGCGTGGGAGGGCAGCCGGGCACATAGACATCCACCGGAATGAACTGGTCGATGCCCGGCACGACGTTGTAACCTTCTTTGAAAGGCCCGCCACCCGAGGCGCACGCGCCCATCGCCAAGACGTACTTGGGCTCGGCCATCTGGTCGTACAGGCGCACAATCTGGGGCGCCATCTTCTTGGTGACTGTCCCCGACACGATCAGCAGGTCCGCTTGGCGTGGGCTGGGGCGCATGATCTCCATGCCGAAGCGCGAGAGATCGAAGCGGCTGGCCGCCGTACAGATCATCTCAATGGCGCAGCAGGCCAGCCCGAAGAACATCGGCCAGACGGAATTGCGGCGGCCCCAGTTGTAGATCTTGTCGAGAGAGGTGATGGTCACTTTGCCTTGCAGCTCGGGGGGGATGGGAGTGACGGAGACGTCGGGCCCTTCGCTCATCGACTGTCGCTCTCCTCATACCAGGCGCCGACAATGCTCAACAGTATTGCGTCATTGGCCAGCGCCGGGTCGTCGGCGAATTCCGGCAGGGCCAAGACCCACCGGTTGATCGTCTCCAGTCCAAGCGAGGGAAGATTGGCATGCGGATGCTCGCGCGCCAGCGCCTGGGCCAACATGTATGTGTCATCCCAGGTGAGTGCGTCGGGCTTGGCAGATGAATCGACTGCGGGATTCGCCAATGCAGGCCGGGCTCGGCGGGCAGGAGATCGCCGAGAATTATACCGCCCGAGGGAGGCATGTCAAGGAATGACCTGTGTGAGCTGTCATTCTAGACAAATCACCCGTCACCCATCCGTAATTGGACATTTCCCCCCTGCGAGGATTGGTTTATTGTGGCCCACCGCCAGATCCAGGTGCAGAGGCAAGGGGTGGCTCTTGTTCGGTCCTTTCCTCTGTTTCGGCTCGGCTAATCTGCCTCCGGCGGGAGCTCACGAACCACGGAGGCATGCCCAACCTCGTCTCCTGCCCCCCTTGCAGAGCAGGCTCTCCACCGCATGGCGGTTGTCGGCAGCCCGGGGTGTGGCGGAGAGGGCGTGATGGAATCACGGAGACGGGGGGCCTCTGGCCCCCCGTCTCCGTGAGGTTTCTCTCCCCTCCCCGAGATCGACAGCCTCGCATCGAGGCTCGTGTTCACCGGGGGATCGGCAAGGGGCATGCCCTCGGAACGAGGGTGGGGGCGAGAGCAGTGATCCGTCTTTCGCTCTACCGCTACCCTTCGCCCACGGCCGCCTTGAGTTCCCGGCACACCGCATCCACCTGCCCCTCGGTCATCACACTCGAGAAAGGCAACGCCAGGCTCTGCTCGCCAAGCAGCTCGGTCACCGGAAAATCCCGGCGCCGATAGCCAAACCGTTCCACATAGAACGGCTGCAGGTGGATCGGCGAAAAGTAGTTGCGCGTCGGGATCTCCCGTTGGAGCAGCCGCCGTGCAACTTCAACACGATTGGCGGGAGGCAGAATGCGAACGACATACACAAACCACGAAATACGCGTGGTGGTTGAAGCGATCTGCGGCGGGCGCACTCGCTCCAAACCGGCCAGACGTTGGGTGTACCACATCGCTACCCGGTGGCGGCGGTCGATGAGATCCTCCAGCCGCCGCGCCTGAGCCACGCCGAGTGCTGCACTGAGCTCGTCGAGGCGATAGTTGTAGCCCAACCGCACATGTTCGAGCCAGGTGGCGCCCGGCGCGCGGCCCTGATTGCGCAGCGATCGCGCCAAGTCGGCCCACTCGACGCGCCCGGTGACCAGCGCCCCGCCCTCACCGGTCGTCATTTGTTTATTGGGATAGTAGGCGAAGACGCCCACATCGCCCAGCCCGCCCGCCGGCCGCCCCTTGTAGCTCGAGCCCAGTGCCTCGCACGCGTCCTCGATAACCACCAGTTTGTTCGCGCGCGCGATCTCCCGCAGCTGGTCCATTTCTGCCGGCTGGCCAAACACGTCGACGGGCAATAGCGCGCGCAACCGTGAGGGCCGCAGCTTCTTGCGCCGATGGCTGCGCGGCAAGAACGTGCTGGCGTTCTTGCGACCGCGCCGAATGGCGGAGACGGCCTCCTCGACCCGGGCCGGGTCGATGTTGCCGGTGCTCTCGTCCACGTCCACGAAGACGGGCAGCGCTCGCTCGTAGAGCAGGCAATTGGCCGAAGCGACGAACGAAAAGGGTGTGGTCACAACCCAATCATCTTCGCCCAGACCCGAAGCAATGACAGCCAGATGCAGCCCCGCGGTGCCGGAGTTCACTCCCACCGCATTCTGCACGCCTGCCAGGCGTGCCATCTCGGCCTCGAAGGCCTCGATTTGCGGGCCCATGCTCAGCTGCGGCGTGCGCAATACCGCGACGACCGCATCGATCTCGGATTGCGAAACGTCCGGAGACGACATCGGGATCTTCATTCGCTGCTTCTCACCCTATTTGCCTGATGCTGTTTGTGTCCGGGCGCCTGGTCTTGCGCCTCACGGCGAACCGTGCAGAAGGACTTGGGCGGCTTCGTTGAGATCGTGGACTTCCACGTCGGGCGCATCGCCCGGGGTTAGGGGCTCCTCACGCGCGTGAAGCCCTTCTTCCCGGCGCACGCGCATGGTGCGCATCCCCGCCTCCCGCGCGCCGCGGAAATCCTTGGCCGGATTGTCCCCAACATAGCAGGACTCCTCGGCATGCACCTTCATTTGTTGCAGCCATTCATCGAACGGGGCGCGGCTCGGCTTCCATCGCTCGCGGGCCTCTTCGCCACTGATGACAACGACCTCGAAAGCAGCGGCCAGCCCGAGCGCGCGCAGCTTGGACTCTTGCACCGTGCGCACACCCTCGGTGATCGCTCCCCGCCGCACCCCGTGAGATTCGAGCGCCAGGAGCATCGCAGCGGCATCCGCGAACATCGAGATTCTGGGCGAGTGATCTCGATAGACTTCTATCATTGGCTGGACCCACCGTGCGGGATCGAGCCCCCGCTCCTCCAGCCAGAGATTGAACACCTCCTTGCGGATGCCCGCCGTGAACAGCGCCTCAAGCTCGGCCTGCACGATCGGCGCCGCCAGCCCTAGCTGCGCCTCGGCCCACTCGGCCACCGCCAGGTACCCGCTGCGCACAAAATCGCGCTCTGGGTAGAGGGTGTCATCCAGGTCGAATGCGACGGCGGCTAACGCGCGCATGCGCTTCCTCGTCAAGGAAGAAGGAATCATCAAACCGCGTCAGAAAAATCCCGGTGCGGTAGGTGCCGACGGGCGGCGCCGCGACTGGCAGCCCGGCGGCCTCTTCGAGATACCAGCGCACGCAGGGCACGCCTGCCGCAAGTGCCAGGGGCGCACCGCCTGCAAAACGAGCGTTGATCTCGGTGAACAGCGGGGTCTCGCCGCGCAGCATGCACTGCACCGTGATCGGACCGCGCACTCCCCAGCGCGCGGCAATCTGCCGGCAGCCCTCCCAGATGCGCGGCTCCGACACCGTGACCCCCTTGGCCACCTCACCCCAG